>NZ_DATCMV010000015.1:0-3591 GCF_036563125.1 Microbulbifer sp. | reverse complement strand
ATAACGGTTTGGTCTTTATACCTGATATGAATTAGAGGTGTTCTGCTCAGATTGTTCTTTTTTTAAACAGTGAAAACAGGTATTGTGGCTTTTCGCGCAGAGCTGATTAAAAAACAGCCAATTGCAACTTTAGCGAAATATCCGGGTGGTCAGAATATGTTTTCACGAATACTCGCGTACGTAGTCGTTTTTTCCGGCACATGGCTGTTTACCAGCAGCTCCATGGCGGCGGACAATCTGGCGAAAGACACCTGGTACGAAATTGACAGCGCTAACTTTCACATCGTCACCAACGGCGATCCCGGCGCTGTACGCCGTCTGGCGGAAGATCTGGAGCGCTACCGTTCGGTGGCGCTGAGCCTGCTCGGTGCCAACGATGACGGCGCCAAGCTGACCATCTACGCCGCTGCCGACCGCGAGAGCTATGCGGGCCTGGTGGGCGAGGATCTGTCGGAGCTCACCAACGGGCTGTTCGACACCACCGCCGAGGGCAGCTATGCGCTGGTGAACCTTGACGGCCGCACCGGCGAGCGCCAGCTGGAGGCTCGGGAATTCCTGTTCCACGAGTACACCCACTTCCTCAGCTACAACGGCACTACCACGCACTACCCCTACTGGTACAGCGAGGGCTTCGCCGAGTTCATGTCCACCATGACCTTCGGCCAGGGCAACACCTACGAGATCGGTGCCATCCCCGGCGAGCGCGCCATGACCCTGCTGTACACCAGTCCGGTGCCGCTGCAGGAACTGCTGCGCGCCACCGTGTACAACACTCCGGATGAAGAGAAGGGCCGCATTTACGCCAGCGGTTGGATGCTTGCCCACTGGATCATCATGGAGAGCGGCAAGACCGAGGAATTCAAGCAATTCGTCAAGGATTACAACAACGGCGCCGACCCGGTGAAGGCACTCACCAAGAATCTCGGCATGTCCATCCGCCAGATCGAGAAGGCCTACAACGACCAGTTCCAGAGCGGGCGTTTTGACCTCGCCCGCGGCAAGGTACCGGCCAGCTTCAAGTCGGTGCGCCCGAAACTGAAGGTGATGAGCGGCCAGGAGACGGTGGTTGAGCTGGCGCGCTTCCTGGTGAAGTCCGGCTACAACACCGAAGGGCTCGAGCAGATGGTGAAGTACGCCGAGCGCGAGAATATCTACTCGGCAGAGCTCACCGCGGTGCGCGCCGATGCTGCCACTCGCGCGGGTGATTTTGACAGCGCTGCCCATCTGCTGGCCCAGGTGGCTCCGTCCGATCGCAACCAGTTCTGGTATCAGAAGGCCCAGGCCTGGCTGTGGCTGAACCGCGAAATCGGCACTCTGGGTGGCGACCGCAACAAGGCGGCACTGAAGAAGGCCCGCGACCAGTTCGTGCAGCTGGTCAACAACCAGTCCGGTGAGGCGATGAACTGGTACGGCCTGGCGATCACCATGGAGATGCTCGGCTACCCGAAAAAACAGTACGTGGACATGCTGGAGCAGGCCTACCTGCGCGCGCCCCGCGAAGTGCATATTGCCCAGTGGATGGCCAAGGAGCTTTACGAGCGTAAAGACGCATCGTACTTCGCCCAGGTGGCGCAGCCGCTGATGCTGGAACTCACCAGCGAGGTTGAGTACAACGAGATGAAGCACATGCTGGCGGAGCTGAAGCCCGAGGTGAGTGGCCAGGCGATCGAAAGCGTGAAAAGCCAGAGCCGCGCACTGGTGAAAGACAATACGCAGAGCAACAAGAGCGCGACCGGCGGCAATGCTGCCAAGGCGTCGCCCTGACGGATTACACTTTTCTCTGCCGAATTGGCGGAATACTTGGGGGGGCATAGCTCCCCTTTTTTATTAAGTGCTGTAAATCTATTGCTCGTACAATTCCAGCGGTAGTCCGTCCGGATCGCTGAAAAAGGTAAAACGTTTGCCGGTGTACTCGTCTACGCGCACCGGCTCCACCTCCACGCCGCACGCCTCGAGGTGTGCCTTGGTTTCCTCCACAGAATCCACCACAAACGCCAGGTGCCGCAATCCCTGCGCCTCGGGATAGCTGGGGCGCGCCGGCGCATCGGGGAAAGAAAACAGTTCCACCTGACCGCCGTCTGGCAAACGCAGATCCAGCTTCCAGGAATTGCGCTGTGTGCGGAAATTCTCGGCAATGATCTCAAGACCGAGAATTTCGCAATAAAAGCTCTTCGAGCGCGGGTAATCGGAGCAGATGATGGCCGCGTGGTGGATGGATTTCAGCATAGTGATGCCAGCGGAGGAATTTCCGCTAGCTTAAACGCAGCAGCGCCGCTGTCCAGAAGGTATCCGAAAATATACAGGAATCTTTTTCGCCCGACGCCTGATACGCCGCTGGCAGGGCGGCGACAGATGTGCCTGGCTTAAGCTAACCATCGAGCAGTACGGAAACGGGGACCGGTTTCGCAATGCTGTTGAACACCGGTGAGTACTTTTGAGCCATCTGGATTAGCTCTTCTTTCTGTGCTTCCGGAATGTCGGCTTCGATTTTGAAATATATCCGAATATTTTTATAACCGACGGGTACTTCTTCCGATATTCCGAGAAATCCCTGCAGGTCCAGGTCGCCTTCGTAGCGCGACTCTACCTTGGTGATTTTGATACCCCGTGCCGCAGAGTGCGCGATGAGACTGGTGGTCAGGCAACCGGAAAGGGCCACAAGAAGATACTCCACAGGGTTTGCCCCCAGGTTTTTCCCGCAGAGCACCGGCGGTTCGTCAATCTCGAAAACCAGCGGGTCCCTTGAATCATCCTCCTGCAGAGCCCCATAGAAACTTTTCACGGTCGCGCGATTGTGCGTGCCGTCTATCCAGGTATTGGTTGCCCGGAACTTGAAATGGGCAATTTCCGGATTTTCCTTGACCTGTTCGATGGTGCTGAATAGCTGGTCGACATCGATACCGTTGAGTTTGTTTTCCTGTGTCATGTTGTCACTCCTCGCGCAGGGACTCATAACAACGGAATGGTAGTGCCGGACACAGCCGGATTGCACTGAAACTGCAAAGGGAGGGCGGGTGTCGGCTCCGGGCGGTGTCAGGTTTGCGTTTCGATCGTGCGAATGACCCTGGCCGGGTTGCCCGCCAGCACCACATTGTCACCGAAACTTTTGCTTACCACCGCGCCGGAGGCGACCACCACGTTATTGCCCAGGGTAACACCGGGGTTGATCACTGCCATGCCGCCGATCCAGCAGTCGTTGCCGATGGAGATCGGCTTGGCGTACTCGAGCCCACTACGTCTTTCCACCGGGTCGAGTGGATGGGTGGCGGTGTAGATGCCCACCTGTGGTGCCAGCATGCAATTATCGCCAATGCGCACTTCCGCTACATCGAGAATCACACAACCGAAATTGGCAAAGAAGTTCTCACCCACATGGATATTCTCGCCATAGTCGCAGTGAAATGGAGATTCGATCTGGATCTGTGCGCCGGTGCTGCCGAATAGCTGGCGGATCAACTGATCCCGCCGGGGACGGTCCTGCTGGCTGACGGTATTCAGTTCTTCGAACAGGATGCGTGCGCGCAGGCGCATCTCCGCGAGCTCCGGGTCTGCCGGGTTGTACATCTCACCGGCAAGCATTTTTAGTTTTTC
>NZ_DATCMV010000073.1:0-17125 GCF_036563125.1 Microbulbifer sp. | reverse complement strand
AGCGGACCCAGTGCGTGCTCCAGCGCGTCCAGCTGGATCTGTAATTGTTCCAGGCTGTAGGCATCGGGAATGCGCACTAGGTTAAAGCCCAGCTGTTCCAAGCGCGCAGCAGCGCGCTGCGCGCCAAACTGTCCGGTGAGTACCAGGTCGGGTTTAAGTGGCAGCAGCTCTTCTGCCTGGGCGCGGTTCAGGTAGATGTGTTCGGGCACTGGCGCGCGACGATATAGCGGCTGGCCCGAGAGCCAGGTCACGGAGACGATGTTTTTCGGCGGAACCCAACTCAGAAGTATCTGGTCGAGGCATAAATTCAGCGACGCCACCCGCGACTTGGCAAACGCCCCGGGGCAAAGCGCAAGGAGAAGCAACAACAGGCTGCGGGACATAATCGTCATCATTCGCTGCGCCTCCCTCCCTTTGCTGGTTGTACGTGTAATCCCCCCGACCAGGTCGGCCGCTGTGCGCAAACGGGGCTCACTGGGCACAACTTTTACACTGACGCTGCATCCAAATCCTCTGGCGGAGGCATCATACCGGTAGCAATCACTGAATGTGAATGATCACGAATGGAGAACATAAATGAACGAAGACACGCTCGCGCTGCTTATTCCCCTCGGATTTTTCCTGCTTATTGGCATGTCGCTGTGGATGGTGTTGAACTTTCGTGCGAAACGAAACCTGGAAGTACAGCAAACCTTGCGCCTGGCACTGGACAAGGGTGTCGAACTCCCACCCAAACTGATTGAGCAGCTCGGAGCCAGCCAGCGCCACCCGCAACAGGATATGCGACGCGGCATCGTCTGGATTGCTTCCGCATCAGGCATGGCGTCGCTCGGTTTCTTTGTCCCAGATCCCTCTAACCAGGCCTTTTTGGCAATGCTTGGGGTCGCGGCAATACCGTTCTGTATCGGTCTCGCCTATTTGGCCATGTACCATTTTTCCAAACCGCAGCCCGCCTGATCATGGAGCACGGACCTGAGAAGTAGCGACAAGGATCAGCTCATGTCCAGGGCACTGAGCGCTTCCGACAGGGTCTTGACCGCCACCACTTCCATACCCGGCACATCGTTTTTAAGACGGTTGGTGGCGGGCACGATAGCCTTGCGGAAGCCGTGTTTGGCGGCTTCCCGCAGACGCTCCTGACCGGAGGGAACCGGGCGGATTTCACCGGCCAGTCCCACCTCGCCGAATATCATCAGGTCCCGCGCCAGCGGGCGATTGCGGAAGCTGGACACCACCGCCATCAGCAGGGTGAGGTCGGCACTGGTTTCCACCACCTTCACGCCGCCCACCACGTTGATGAACACATCCTGGTCGCCGACGAGCACACCGCCGTGGCGGTGCAGGACCGCCAGCAGCATGTTCAGGCGGTTCTGGTCCAGCCCCACCGCCACCCGACGCGGGTTGCCGAGACTGCTGTCATCCACCAGCGCCTGCAGTTCCACCAGCAGCGGGCGCGTGCCCTCCCAAACCGACGTCACCACCGAGCCCGCGGCAATCTCGTCGGCGCGCTGCAGGAAAATCGCCGAGGGGTTGGCCACTTCCTTCAGGCCCTGCTCGGTCATCGCAAACACCCCCAGCTCGTTCACCGCACCAAAGCGGTTCTTGTGCGCGCGCAGGGTGCGGAAGCGGGAATCGTGGGTGCCCTCGAGCATGATCGAGCAGTCGATGATGTGCTCGAGCACCTTGGGGCCGGCCAGGGTGCCGTCCTTGGTGACGTGGCCCACCAGGATCAGCGCAGTGCCGGTCTGTTTGGCGAAGCGGGTGAGATAGGCGGCGCTCTCGCGCACCTGCGCCACCGAACCGGGTGCGGACTGCACCTCGGCCATGTGCATCACCTGGATGGAGTCCACCACCATCACTCTGGGTTTCACTTCGCCGGCGGTGAGGCAGATCTGCTCCACATTGGTCTCCGACAGCATCTGCAGGTGATCCGCCGGCAGGCCCAGGCGCTTGGCGCGCATCGCCACCTGCTGCAGGGATTCCTCACCGGTCACATAGAGCGCCGGCAGCCTTTGCGAGAGGTGACACAGGGTCTGCAGCAGCACGGTGGATTTACCGGCGCCCGGATGGCCGCCGATCAGCACCACCGAACCCGGCACCAGGCCGCCGCCCAGCACCCGGTCCAGCTCACTGGCATTGGTAGCGATGCGGGGCAGCTCGCTGAGGTCGATCTCGGAAAGCTTCTGCACCTTGCCCTGCCCGGCAGCGCCGGCATAGCCGGACTGCGCAGCGGTGAAGTTGGCAGCGCGGCTGTCAGTGTGTGCCGGGCCGAGGCGCACTTCACTGAGACTGTTCCAGGCGCCACAGGCACCGCACTGCCCGGCCCACTTGCTGTAATCAGCGCCGCACTCGTTGCAGACAAAGGCAGTTTTGGATTTTTTGGACAAGGCGTTCCCCTTCCGGGCCTTCAAAATGAGAGGATGTCGCGATCTCAGCTCCAGAAAAAATGGCTGACGACATTCTGCGATGTGGCAGAGTTTACCCTTGTGAGGCCCTCTGCCAAAACCCGGCCGGATCAGATAGGGGACATCTACTCAGTCACCCGCTGGCAACGCCGGCCTTCAACATTTAGCATTGTTGAACGCTCATGATTATTTTGTGCCGATGACACTTCCCGCAGTCTGGCTGCTTCGCAGCGACACCATTCCACCAGACAGTCCTGAGGCCCTGCATCTCGCAGCCCTGCTGTCCGCGGAAGAACGCCAACGCCGTGAAACATACCGCAGTGCCAAGGCCCAGCATCAGTTCCTGTTGAGCCGGGTGCTGCAGCGCAGCGTGCTGGCAAAAATCACCGGTCAGTCTCCGGAACACCTCAGGTTTGACCGTCTGCCCAGTGGCAAGCCGCTGCTGGCGGATTTTCCGGAACTGCACTTCAGCCTCAGTCACAGCGGCCAGTGGCTCGCGCTCGCGGTGTCCTGCGAGGCGCCAATCGGTATCGATATCGAACAACCCACCAAACCGCGGGATTTTCTGCGTATTGCCCGCCACTACTTCCACCCCGAGGAGTGTGCTCTGCTGGAATCACCGCCGTTTGAGCTGATGCCCATGCACTTCTACCGCCTGTGGACCATGAAAGAGGCGTTCTTCAAGGCGCGGGGCACCGGGATTTCGGAGGGGCTGGGACGGATCAATCTAGCCGAATTCCACCTCGGACGGGGTGTGGCATTCGACGTCGGCCTGCAGGATATCCAGGATCCCTGGCAGTTCTATTACGCCATGCACCCGCAACCGGACACCACCCAACTGCATCTGGCCCTGGCCAGCACCGACCCGGCCGTGGGAGAGCTGTCTGCCGAGAGTATTCGCAGAGATTTTGACTGGTTGCCTTGAGACATTCACGGTCTGCGCCAATACACTGCAGTCGCTTTAGATTTTCCAATGCGCAGTGATCGGTACAAGAAAGATAATGAAACCCGTTTCTCTCTCCAGAAAAGTCCACAAGTGGCTGTTTCTGTTTGTCGGTATCCAGGCCCTGCTGTGGACCCTGAGCGGCACCTACATGGTGGTCATGGACCTGGACTTCATCCACGGCGATCACCTGGTCAAGAACCTGCGCGAGCCGCTGCCCGCAGACAGGGAAGAATTCATCCCCACGCAGGAACTGCTCAAACGCTTTCAGGGGATAACGTCCATCCAGCTCAAGGCACTGCAGGCGAACCCCTACTACGTGATCCAGGCCGAAGGCGGCGCGCACCTGGTGGACGCCCGCAGCGGCCGCGAAGTGTCGCCCATCGACGGTGACCGCGCCCGCGCGCTGGCGGAGCACTATTATGCCGGCAACCTGCCAGCATCTTCCGTAATACTGGTTTCAGAAAATCCACCGTCAGAGATAGGCGCGCGTGCCCTGCCCCTGTGGCGGGTCAATTTTGACGATCGCTACGGCACCAGTTTGTATATCGACCCGAACACCGGCGCTCTCGCCACCCGCCGCCACGACTACTGGCGGGCGTTCGACTTCCTGTGGATGTTGCACATCATGGACTACGAGGAGCGGGAGGATATCCACAATCCTCTACTGCTCATCGTGACCATCGTCAGCCTGAGCGGCGTGCTCGCCGGGCTGATCCTGCTGTTCTACAGCTTTGGCCGCAGGAACAAAACTGCCGGCACCACTACGATGGCGGGAGGTGCGCAATGAAGTTCATCAAGACCGCGCACAAGTGGTTGAGCCTGGTGATCGGTGTGCAGCTGGCGCTGTGGCTGGCCAGTGGCCTCGCCTTCGCGCTGCTCGATTCCAGCATCGTCAGCGGTCGCCACCTGGCGGAACGCCACCCGGCGGCTGCGCTTTCCGCGGGCGCGCCCATGGTTTCCCACGGTGAGATCGCCAAGCGCTACAGCGGCGATGCGATTGTCGATATCCGCCTGCAGGCGGGGTTCGATCGCCCGGTGTACCGGGTGCAGACGGCAGCAGGAGTGGAATTGCGGGACGCGCTCAGCGGCAACCTGCTGGCGATCGATGCCGCCACGGTCGCGGCTATCGCGGCGCGGGACTATGCCGGTGACGATAACCTGATCGGCCCGCCGCAGCGCCTGGCGCGGTCGAACATGGAATCCCGCGGTCACCCCGGTCCACTGTGGCGGGTCGATATTGCGGATGACTTCGGCACCAGCCTGTATATCTCCGCCGAGGATGGTCGCGTGCTCGAGCGCCGCAACGATACCTGGCGGCTGTTCGATATCTTCTGGATGCTGCATATCATGGATTACACCGAGCGCCAGGATTTCAACAATCCGTTTGTGGTGGCCTTCGGTATCGGCGCCCTGCTGCTGTCCCTGTCCGGCAGTGCGATGCTGTTTACGAGTTTTACCCGTCACGACTTCAATCTGGTCGCGCTGTTATACCGAGCACGCCGCAGCAAGGTCGCGGTCACCCTGCTCGACCCCGCTTCGACGCCTGTGCAGGAGTTGGCGCTCGCCAGTGGCGTCACCCTGTTCGATGGGCTCGCCGCCAACGGTATCCCACTGCCCTCCAACTGCGGCGGCGGCGGCAGCTGTGGCCTTTGCCAGGTGCAGCTGTCCCCGGACGCCCCTGTCACCAGCAGCGAAAAGGCGCTGCTCTCCACAATGGCGCTGGCATCCGGCATGCGCCTCGCCTGCCAGCAGCGCGCAACTGCCACCATGCGCCTGAAACTGGATAACAGCGTGATGCAGGCGGACACCTACAGCGCCGAGGTACTGCAGGCCCGTTTCCTAACCCCGTTTATCAAAGAAATCTGGCTGGCCCCCCGCGGCCGTCGCCCATTTGCGTTCCACGCCGGGGGCTTCGTGCAGGTGGAAGTGCCCCCGCACAGATTGCGCCTGGCCGAGACCCCGGTGGATGAGTGCTTCCGCGGTGACTGGCAGCCATGGCTCCAGGCCAGTGGCGCCACCCACGCAGCCCCCCTGCGCCGCTCCTACTCCATGGCCAATGCGCCGGGAGAGTCACAATCGTCCGGCGGGGAAGAAACCATCCTGCTGAATGTACGTATCCAGCCGCCCCCTGCCGGCCACAACACCGTGCCTGCTGGTGCCGGTTCCAGCTATATGTTCAACCTGCAGCCGGGAGATCGAGTGCAATTGCGCGGCCCCTTTGGCAGCTTCCGGGTGCAGGATAGCGACCGCGAGATCGTGCTCATCGGCGGTGGCGCGGGTATGGCGCCGTTGCGCTCGATGATCGTCGACCAGCTGTGCAATCGGCGCACCCAGCGGCCGATACATTTCTGGTATGGCGCGCGCAACTTGCGGGAAGTGTTTTACGCGGACGCTTTCGATGCGCTGGCACGGACACACGAAAATTTCCGCTGGCAGCTCGGCTTGTCGGAACCGCGCGCGGAAGACCAGTGGCAGGGTGCGACCGGCTATATCAGCGATATCGCCGCAGACACCTACCTGCGCCAGCATGCAGACTTGGGCAATTGCGAGTTTTACCTGTGCGGCCCGCCAGCCATGCTGCGCGCGTCGATCGCCATGCTCGCCGGGCTCGGGGTGCGCGAAGATCAGATCGCGTTTGACGATTTTGGTTGTTAACCGCGGCGCCGGGAACCGCCCGGTGCCGGGCACGGTCTACTTGCCAAGAGAACTGCGCCGGCCTAATCTTCGGCTCCAATTGAAAGAGAACACTGGACCAGATGCACAACGTCATCGCACGGATCATGGCAATTTTGATGTTGCTGTCTGTCTTCGGACAGGCCGCGGCACAGCCGTGCGCGGACATGCATACCCCCATCTCCGAGGATATACACGCAGGAGCACCTGCGGATCTGCCACACAGCGCACACCGGGAACATGGTTCCGCTGACGCGCCCATGGCAGACGGTCACTGTGGCGATATGCCATCGTCGCTGAACGACAAATCCAATACGCACTGCGCCGATATACCCAGCTCAGCCAATGGCGATTGCGGCCAGACCTGCACCTGTTGCCCGAGCCACTGTGCGACTGTGCTGCCGGGCGCCGAAGCCGCGCGTGTCATCCTGCCCAGTTCCACACACCGCGTGTGCTACATCGACCTCGCCTCATCCGCAGAGCCCGAGTCCGCCATCAAACCGCCCAGGTCTGCCTGACCAGGGCAACCCGCGCCTGCCCTGGCGCGCAATCCCCCATAAATACTGCCGTAGCACCGAGCCAAGCGGCTCTGTCGTCGGCCACTGTCTGCGGCCGCGCTTACCCGACCCGGCTGTAAACCCGATAACACCAGATCACGACATCGAGAAAAACTATGAAACGGAATGCCTTTTTCGGCAGCCTTGCGGTTGCCGCTCTGTTGGTCCTGACCGCCTGTGCCAAGGCCGATCACGATCACCCGGCAGATAACGACAACGGCCGGGACAAGACCACCACCAGCGCGGCAGCCGCGCCCCTGGAATTGACCACCTACAAGAGTGCAACCTGCGGCTGCTGCAAACTGTGGGTGGAGCACGCCGGCGGCAACGGCTTTGAGGTCGATGCCCAGGACGTCGACGACCTGAATGGGATCAAGGAAAAGTACGGCATTGCCCCGGCGCTCCAGTCCTGCCATACCAGCGTGTCGCCGAGCGGCTATGTTTTCGAGGGACATGTCCCGGCCAAGTTAATCCGCCAGTTCCTGCAGAACCCGCCAGCCAATGCGCGCGGCCTGGCAGTCCCGGCGATGCCGCTGGGCAGTCCGGGAATGGAAGTGGGCGACCGCTTCACGCCGTACAAGGTTTTGCTGCTGCACAGCGATGGCAGCCACTCTGTCTACGCCAGCATCGACCAGTTTGAACAGCAACACTGAGGTAGCCATGAACCGATCCAGAGGCCCCCAGTTCCCCCTGCCCCCGCTTTCACGCCGGCGTTTCGTCACCGGCATGGCTGCGGGCGCCGCACTGTTCGGCATGCCCGCCGGGGCCAGCGCCGCAGCACCACGCAATAATGCGGCACCGCAGACCCTGCAGGGTAACCAGTTCGACCTGCATGTGAATTACCTGCCGGTGAATTTCACTGGCCGCGAGCGCACCGCGGTAGCGGTCAATGGCAGCGTGCCGGCACCCATATTGCGCTGGAAGGAAGGCCAGACTGTCACCCTGAATGTCACCAACCACCTGGCACACGACACATCCATCCACTGGCACGGGATCATCCTGCCGAGCAACATGGATGGCGTGCCCGGGCTCAGCTTTAACGGCATCCGCCCCGGTGAAACCTTCACCTACCAATTCGAACTGAACCAGAGCGGCACCTACTGGTATCACAGCCACTCCGACTTCCAGGAGCAGATCGGCCATTACGGCGCCATCGTCATCGACCCGGCCGAACCGGATCCCGTGGCTTACGATCGCGACTATGTGGTGATGCTGACCGACTGGAGCGACGATTCGCCTCAGGACATCTACGCCAAGCTCAAGAAAGAGGGGCATTACTTCAATCGCCGCCGCCGCACCGCCGGTGACCTGTGGCAGGAAATCCGCCAGAAAGGCGTCGCCCAGACCTGGCGCGATCGCGAGATGTGGAACGAAATGCGCATGTCGGACCGCGATATTTCCGATGTCACCGGCTACACCTACACCTACCTGATGAATGGCCAGACGCCGGACGCTAACTGGATGGCGCAATTCAAACGGGGTGAGAAAGTACGCCTGCGCTTCATCAACGGTTCGGCCATGTCCATCTTCGATATCCGCATCCCGGGGCTGAAGATGAAAGTGGTGGCCAGCGACGGTCAGAACATCGAACCGGTAAGTGTGGATGAATTCCGCATCGGCGTGGCCGAAACCTACGATGTGGTGGTGGAACCGGCCGACGACCGCGCCTACACCCTGTTCGCGCAGACCATCGACCGCAGCGGTTACGCCCGTGGCACCCTGACCCCGCACCCGGAACTGCGCGCCGAAGTCCCGGCGATGGATTACGCCCCCGTACTGACCCACCGCGATATGGGCATGGACCACTCCAGCCACGATATGGGCGGCATGCGTGGCATGGATCACAGCGGCCACGACATGGGCGGCATGAGTGGCATGGATCACAGCCAGCACACCGGCCACCAGATGCCGGGACGCACCACAGGGCTGGGGCGCGCCGGCTTTGGCAGCAATGCGCCAGTGAAACATCACGCCAGTGAATATGGCCCGGGCGTAGACATGCGCGCGGAGATGCCGGCGAACGGCCTGAACGATCCGGGGATCGGCCTGCGCGATCACCAGAGCCGCTATGGCCGCCGCGTGCTCACTTACGCGGATATCCGCAACCTCACCCCCACCATCGACCGGCGCGAGCCGGAGCGGGAAATCCAGTTGCACCTCACCGGCAACATGGAGCGTTATATGTGGTCGATGAACGGCATCAAGTTCAGCAACGCCGAGCCGCTGATGCTGAAATACGGCGAGCGCGTGCGGGTGACGCTGGTCAACGACACCATGATGACCCACCCGATTCACCTGCACGGAATGTGGAGTGAATTGGAAACCGGCGACCCGGAATATATCCCGCGCAAGCACACCATCCTGGTACAGCCCGGCTCCACCATCAGTTATCTGGTGACCGCGGACGCCTACGGCCGCTGGGCCTACCACTGCCACCTGCTGTATCACATGCCCGGCATGTTCCGTGAAGTGCGCGTGGTTTAAGGGAGTGACTATGAACACGAAATTTATGTTTTGTACCGCAATGGTGTCCCTATTGAGCGCGCCTCTCGCTCTCGCCCAGGAACACGCTGAGCATCACGGCGAGCACCATGGCGAGCAGCAAAGGGAAAATTCGGAGCCAATGGATCACAGCGGCCATGATATGAGCGGCATGGATCACAGCCAGCATCAGCCAGTAGCAAATACTGCAACGCAAGAGGTGCACCAGGGCCACGGTGGTCACGGCAGTGCCTACGCGTCGGGCACCCTGCACAACGCCCCCAATCAGCCCGATCATGTGATGGACCATGAAGTGCTGCTGACCAAGGTCATGATCGATCAGCTGGAGGCCCGCGAGCACAACGGCAGTGCGCTGGAAGGCAGCCTGTGGTTTGGCAGTGATTTCAATAAACTGTGGCTGAAAACTGAAGTAGAGCGGGAGGACGGTGAGACCACCGATTCGGAACTGCAGGCGCTGTACAGCCGTGCCGTTGCCCCCTATTGGGACCTGCAGGTGGGTGTGCGCCACGATTTCAAGCTGGAAGGTGGCGACAGTAAGAACTGGGCAGCAATCGGCTTCAACGGCCTCGCCCCCTATTTCTTCGAGGTGGATAGCGCCCTGTTTCTCGGCGAAGATGGCGACAGTGCCTTTCGTCTGGAAGCGGAATACGAACTACTGTTCACCCAGCAGTGGATTCTGAGCCCGGAAATCGAGATGAATTTTTACGGTCAGAATGATCCCGACACCCACACGGGCTCCGGCCTT
The DNA here is from genome assembly GCF_036563125.1 of Microbulbifer sp. Classification (GTDB taxonomy): domain Bacteria; phylum Pseudomonadota; class Gammaproteobacteria; order Pseudomonadales; family Cellvibrionaceae; genus Microbulbifer. The sequence goes on along the minus strand of NZ_DATCMV010000073.1, from coordinate 7,297 downwards.
TCCGACATCGAGGCCGGCCTGCGCTTGCGCTACGAATTCACCCCGCAGTTTGCGCCCTATATCGGCGTCAATTACGAGAAGAAATTCGGCAATACCGCGGATTTCGTTCGTATGGAAGGCGAAGACACCAGCGAAACCACCTGGGTAATCGGGCTGCACGCCTGGTTCTGAGTGCCCCAAGAGTCCGCCGCAAGGCGGACTCCTGCTAAGGATATTGTTTAATTAACGCTGCGATACCTGTGCAAATCCATCGGTCACGGTAGCGAGTGTGTCCGAGGCCAAAAAGTTGCTGGCCTGCTGGTCACCCTTCATCTGTGCATCGAGGAACGCCAGGCTGACTGCATTTGCCATCATCAGTGCATCCGCCTGAGGCTCCACCTCTCGCTCCAGGCGACATATCAAGTTACCGAAATAATGGTCGGTGCCCTCGGTCACCAGCAGGCTGTTCAACCCTTCCACACCGCGCTCGTAACTCATCGCGTGCAATCGCCAGTCGCGGAAAAAGCGCGCTTCCACATCCCAGGTACCAGTGGTTACCAGCTGGGGGGCCTTCATGTTTTGCCAGCTCTGCTCGTCCACCATATCGAACATGGGTCCCGGCGGGCTGAATGCCACCACTGCCTGTATCCGGGTATCGCGCTCCCGCAACCGCGAGTCTGTACCCGGTACTGCAGCGTCGGCACCGCCCAGCATTTGCGCGGTAAACGCGCCGAAACTGTGGCCGGCAGAGGCCACCCGGCTGCGATCAATACGCCGATCCAATTCTGAAGACTGAGCCGCGAGGTCATCGAGCCCGTCGAGAATGTTGATCAGGTCGCGGGGACGCTGCTGCATCACCCCATCGTTGCCGTAGCGGGTCATCGCCAGGATTCCGTTCAGCATGCCGCCGGCGTCCAGATGATCGGGAGCCAATACCACGTAGCCGTGGCTGACCCAGTGGCGGATGATGCGGTCGTAGGCGCGGCGATTGGAAAAATTGCCATGGGAAAACAAAACCAGAGGAAACGCACCTTCGGTATCGGGATAGAACGCCGTCAGGGTTAATGGTCCGTCCCGGGTTTGAAGTACCATCTCCGGAATAACCTCGACCTCAAGGAGTCCGGGGGCGAGTCCATAGATGGTCGACATATCCGCGTCTGCCGGCATCGACTTGGCTTCAGGCAAAGCTACCGGGGCAGGCTTGAACACCGACAGATAGAGCACCCAGCCGCCGACGAGCAGAACGAACACTGTCAGGGCCAACCGCTTGAACGTTTTCATTCCGCATTCTCCTGGTCAACAAATGCGAGCAGATCCTGAATTGCAGGCTCCATTCCTTCGACGGGCAACAGGTGCCCGGCACCCGGGTATATTCGCAGTGTCACCGGATTGCCATCGTGTGCCAGCAGTGTTTTGAATCGCTCAGCCTGGGCGACGGGCAGCTGCGGGTTTTTCTCTCCCCACATCACCAGCGTTGGCACCTGGATTTCCGCCAGCACCGTTTCGGTATCGGGGGATTTGAAGTCCTGCATACGACCGATAATGCCGCGTCTGATATCGAGGTTTCTGAACGTGTGAATAAACCCGGATTTAAACGCGTCACTCGCCCGATTGTCCGCAGTCAGCCAGTCGACAAAGTGGTTCAGGGACCAGTCCGGCAGATACCGAAGCACCCAGTAGGCCCCATCCGGCAGTCCACTGCTATTCGCCTTGTCGTGACCTTCCAGCCCACCGGAATTTACCAGCACGAGTTTTTCGACCCGCTCCGGATATTTGGCGGCAAAGTTGAACATGGTCGCGCCGCCCATGGACGCGCCAACCAATATGGCCTTGTCGATGCCGTGATGATCCATAAAAGCCTGCAGCGTGTTCATGGTGCTCTGCAGGGAGTAATCACCATCCTCCGCCAGAGACGACAGACCGTGGCCCGGCACATCAAAGCGATAGACTGGCCGGCTGCGAGCCAGCTCGCGCGCCCAGTCATCCCACATACCCATGTGGAAAAACATCGCGTGCAGCAGAATTACCGGTGTCCCATCCGTGTGATCCATACCATCGGCGCGGTAGGCAATTTCCGCCGGCCCGACATTCAGGTAGGAAACCCCGCGGGAAAACTCAGTAGCGCGCAGCTGGTGATCCCGATACGCGTAACCGCCATAAAGCGCAAACAGCAGCAGCAACATCAATACCGCGATCAGTAGACGAACGGACCATTTCCACAAAAATGCCACTATGACCACTTCGCGCCCCCAATTTAACGATTGCTTTACGACACCAATCCCAAAAGCTGGCGTTATTCGGCGGGGCATTCCAGTGTTAAGTTGACAAGAATTTGGCTTTTATCAATTTTTGCCGCTAGTCAGCCCGCAACGAGCAGGCCGCGATACATCTTCATCTGACAGGTAAACGGGTATTCGCCTTTTTCCAGTTTGGGCAATTGCACTTCGGTGATTTGATTAACCGGGAGTTGTTTGCTGATATTCAGATCAGGAAACACCACGTATTCCGCACAGGGACTCGCATCTTCCCGCTGGAAATTCAGGATGATCTCTCGCCCTGCCGGCACTTCAATACGATCCGGCTCATAGACGCCATCTTTCACCAGTATCACCAGAGATTCCTGGTAATGCTGCAGCGGTGACTTGCGCCCGGCCAACCAGAACCACCAGGCAATTCCCAGGATCAGCAACAGACCAAGTACATTGACCAACACACTCATCATGACCGGGCATCCTGTGTTGAAGAGGGTTTGAAAAAGCGCAATCGGTTGGCATTGCTCACGACGGTCACCGAGGAAAACGCCATCGCCGCGCCGGCAATAACCGGACTCAGCAGCATGCCGGTGAGCGGATACAGTACTCCGGCGGCAACCGGAATCCCCAGTGTGTTGTAAATGAAGGCCCCAAACAGATTCTGTTTGATGTTGCGCAGGGTGGCCCGGGAAAGTTCGATCGCATCCGCAACACCGTGCAGGGATGAACGCATCAGGGTCACATCAGCGGTTTCAATCGCCACATCGGTACCGGCGCCTATTGCAAACCCTACATCGGCTCGCGCCAGTGCCGGCGCATCGTTGATGCCATCGCCCGCCATGCCCACGGGAATGCCTTTCTGCTGCAGCTCGCCGATTATTTTTTCCTTGTCTTCCGGCAACAGCTCGGCATGCACGCTATCTATTCCAACCTGTTTCGCCACCGCATCTGCTGTGGCCTGGTTATCACCGGTCAGCATTTCGATCTTGAGACCAAGCTTTTTCAAGCGAGCAACTGCCTCTTTGGCATCCTTGCGAATCGGGTCTGCTACGGCAATCACTCCCGCTATTTTGTTGTCGACCGCAGCGTACATGGCGGTACGGCCCAGCGCAGCAAGGTCCTCCGCCCGGGTTTGCCAGTCTCCCGGCTCGATACCTTCGCGGGACATCAGTTTCCGGTTGCCCAGCAGCACGTTTCTGCCATCTACCCTGCCGCGCACCCCGTGAGCGGTGATCGCCTCGAATTCCTCGACGTCTTGCAGCGCGAGCTTTTTATCGAGGGCTGCCTCCACAATTGCTTCCGCAAGCGGGTGCTCCGAATGGCGCTCCAGGCTCGCCAATACCGCCAACAATTCATCAGTATCGCCGTCAGTTTCGATATCCGTAAGCTTCGGCGCCCCTTCGGTAAGGGTTCCCGTTTTATCGACCACAAGGGTTTTCAGGTTGCTGGCCTGTTGCAGCGCTTTGCCATTGCGCACCAGAACCCCGTGCTCGGCACCCTTGCCCACACCCACCATTACCGACATTGGCGTCGCCAGCCCAAGGGCACAGGGGCAGGCAATAATCAGCACCGAAGTCAGTACCACCAACGTGTGAGCGGCGCGGGGATCCGGCCCCCAGTTGAACCAGACCAGTGCCGCAATGATCGCTATGATCATGACGGTGGGAACAAAGATTGCAGAAATGGTATCGGCAAGCCGAGCAATGGGTACCCGCGAACTCTGGGCGTTTTTTACCATCTCGATGATTTGAGCCAGCCGCGTTTCGGCACCAACCTTTTCTGCTTCAAACAGGAGAGAGCCGTTTTTGTTGAGCGTACCGGCACTGAGGGTATCCCCGTTAACTTTTTTAACCGGTAATGGCTCACCGGTAAGCATGGATTCATCCACGCTGCTGTTGCCCTCCAGTACACGGCCATCCACCGGAATTTTTTCTCCCGGTCGCACGCGCAGTCGATCGCCGACCTGCACCTCCTCCAGAGGTATATCGACCTCCTCACCATTGCGGACAACCCTGGCGGTGGGATCCTGTAATTCCAGTAGCTTTTCCACGGCGGCACTGGTACGACCGCGGGCGCGCACTTCCAGCGCCTGCCCGAGATTGATCAGACCAATGATCATGGCGCTCGCTTCAAAATAGACATGCCGGGCAGATTCGGGGAGCCACTGGGGGAAAAGTACAACCGCCATCGAGAACAGCCACGCAGCTCCCGTCCCCACCGCGATCAGGGTATCCATATTGGCATTGTGGTGGCGGAACGCTTTCCAGGCACCGGTATAGAAGTGCCCCCCGCAAAACATCATCACGGCAAGTGTTATCAACCCCACACATCCCCATGCCACCTGCTGCGCGGAAGAGTGTACGGACATCTCACCGGTTATCAGCCCCCACAGCATGAGCGGGATACCCAGCGCAAGCGCCAAACCTGAGCGCCACATCAGTTTACGGAAGTGCTGTCGATCCTTGTCCCGCTGTAGCTCTCGTTGCTTGCGCGGATTGGCCGCGGCACGCTTGGCTCCATAACCCGCGGACTCGACCGCGGAAATACACGCGGCAGAAGAAACGCTGCCGGTCACCGTGAGGGTCCGCTCTGCGAGATTGACCCGGGCGTCGTCCACACCGTCCACATCCTTCAGCGCACTCTCAATCTTCCGAACGCAACCTGCGCAGGAAGCTCCGCTCAAGGTAAAGGTCTGTTGTTGTCTGCTCATGCCGGTTGTGGCCCTTCGCTGGAGGCTTTTCAGACAATGTAATGGCTTCCCACAGGGGCAATGCAAGCGCTTGTGGGCGAAATTGCTGTCTGTACACTCATTTCTGTACTAGCCCGAAGGCAGGCTATCCACAGGATACGCAATATCTGGCGCAGCCCCATTGACTGGCAGGTCCCCGCTTGAGGTTGTGCCAGTGCCGGTACGTCGGTGTTAGAATCGCGCCATGATGCATCCCCTGTTACCAGAACGCCCTCTCAGTATTTCCCCTACTCTGGCCACAAAGCTCGGCCTGGAGGAGGCGGTATTACTGACTGCATTGGGTGATCTGGTTCCATTCTTGGCACCGGAGAGTCACCCTGGGCGGGACTGGTATTCAGTGGAAGGTAGCCAATTGAAACAGTTACTGCCCTTCTGGGAGCCCGAGGACATCCAGCGGGTGGCTACCAGCCTGCGCAATCAGGGTGCGATTCTCCTTGGCGCGGCCCCATTTGGCAGTAGCGACATGCTTAAATTCGCACTCCCCATCCGTGGTGCGGAGCACAGGGAGCGGCCATCCCACACGCCCACTTCCCGCAACGCGAACCTTATCGCCCCCAACTGGCGACCGGACCCGGAAACCCTAGCCCGCATTGGCCAGCTCGGTATTCCCGAGCACTTCGTGCGCGAGCAGCTACCGGAATTCGTCACCTACTGGCGAGACCGCGGTGAGAGCCGCCATTCGTTCGGCTCCCTGTTTCTGAAGCTCGTCAAAAGCAAGTGGGAAGCATTTCGCGCTACCCAGGGGCGTAAACAGCCTCTCGCTGAAGACTGGCACCCGGATCAGGGTACGCTGAACAAACTTGCCGACGAGGGTGTTCCCAGTACGTTTGTGCGCCGCTGCCTACAGCGTTTTGTCGAGTACCACCGCAATAGCGGTAAGCAATCGGTTTCCTGGGACCTGGAATTCAACGACTGGGTGATAGAAGACTGGGAAAAGCAGGAAACGCCGTTTATCGAGAAGCGCAAGCCGGAACCCATGACCAGGGACTGGCAGCCCAGTGAGCACACCTGGGAGCAGATGCGCCGCCTCGCGATCAACCCGAGCTTTGCGGCAGAGTTATTGCCAGAGTTCATTTATAAATGGCTCGAGCGCGGTGGCCACAGCGCACGTTGGGGTGAACTGTTTATCGAATACGCGCGGGTAGAGTGGGCCTACTACTGCCAGGGCATTGAGAAAAATCCCGTCGCAAAACCGATTTCCCGCAGCTGGCAACCGTCCAGTGATTGCCTGGGACACTTACTGAATCAATGTGAGATCGACCGCGAATTTGCCTTGGGCCTGGTGCCCGAGTTCCGCCTCTACTGGCGCGAACAGGGCGCCGCGCGCAAAAGTTGGGACGCCGTCTTCGTGCGCCATGCGCGCTACCAGTGGGCCGAACGCAACAAATTTGCAATAGGACAGCACCATGGCCAACAACACGACACCGGGCACTCAGGTAACCAGCGCACAAGAGACACTTCAGTCTGGGACATCGTCACAGACACAAACTGGTAACCCGGAACTGGATGCGCGTAAGCGCGCACTGAATGAGGTTTTCGGCCTGTTAAAGCTGGGCTACCACAACCAATTCAATGCGGCGTTCCCGGATGTGCAGACCCTGAACCACGCCAAGCGATTGTGGCTGGAATCCCTGACCGGCTTTTCTCCCGAAGAAATGGTGGCCGGTGCGAAACGCGCCATCAAGCAGAGCGAATACCTGCCGACTGTGCACAAGATGCTGCAACTCTGCGCTGAAGGGGATAATGGGCTTCCCGACCCTCGTGCCGCCTATCGTGAGGCGTGTAACGCCCCGAGTCCGAAAGCAAACCACAAGTGGAGCCATCCGGCCGTGTACCATGCTGGCCGCGCCTCAGACTGGTTCTTTCTCGCCAACAATCCCGAATCTTCTGCATTTCCGGTGTTTGCAAGTCACTACAAAAAGATCTGCGAACGCCTGATGGCGGGAGAGAGCCTACCCGCACCGCAGCAGGTGCAACTGGAACACCAGCCTGCCCAACCCCTATCAAAAGCAGAAAACGCCAAGAAGTTGGCGGAATTACGTGCGCAACTGAAAATATGATAGCTTGATGCCGATGCACGATTGCATCGGCCCTCTGCACGGGAGTTTCGCAGAGGCATAACCCATCTAATCCCAACAGCAGGTAACGCCATGGTCAGGCCCTCCCTTCTGCTTGTTGTACCCGCCGCTCTACTGGCCAATGCGGCCAGTGCAGATTTTTATTCCCATCGCTATGGTGGCGCTGCCGCCCTCAATGGTGAACTCAATGACTTCTGCAACGAAGGCCGTGACTTCGTCGCACGGTTGAACTTTGATAG
>NZ_DATCMV010000066.1:0-14729 GCF_036563125.1 Microbulbifer sp. | reverse complement strand
GCAGCACCTTTGGCCAGCGCCGCCTGCACCACCTCGCGGGGATACACACTCGCCGCGTTCAGCGTGCCCTCAAACAATTCCTCATAGGCAATCACCCGGTGCTGGCTGTCCAGAAACAGGCAGCAGAACACCTCCCGGGTGCGGTGGCGAAGCTGTGCGGCCAGATAGTCACGCACCGCCTGGGGACTGGTCAGCGCATCCGAGCGCTTGAGACTCTCCGCGAGATGGCGGCGCCCCATCTCCAGTACCGCCTGCAACTGCACAAACTTGGCGTCTCCAAGCCCCTTGCCGGTACAGAACGCCGTGCGATCCGCCTGCAGCAATGGCCGGAGCCCACCAAAGTCCGTCAGCAACTGCCGCGCCAGGTCCACCGCCGACACCCCCGGCAACCCTGTGCGCAAAAAAATTGCCAGCAGCTCCGCGTCCGACAGCGCCTGCGCGCCCCTCGCCAGCAACTTTTCCCGCGGGCGCTCCTCCGCCGGCCAGTCCGTAATCGCCATCATCCCCTCCCTGGATACATTTATTGCTCACTTCCATTGCGAGCCGACTGCGCAGCCAACGGGCCATATGGCCTGGCGCGCTAAGATGGTAATCTTACGTGTTCTCAGAGTTCCGGAACCACAGAATATGCCCTCTCTGGCCGATAAACGGATACTGCTTGGCGTTACCGGCGGCATTGCCGCCTACAAAAGCGCCGACCTGGTACGCAGGCTCCAGGATCGCGGCGCCACCGTGCGCGTGGTCATGACAGCTGGCGCCCAGGAGTTCGTGCGTCCGCTCACCTTCCAGGCGCTCTCCGGCAACCCGGTGCACACCGACCTGCTGGACCCCGCCGCCGAGGCCGCCATGGGGCATATCGAACTGGCCAAGTGGGCCGATGTGATTCTCATTGCCCCCGCCAGCGCCAGCGTAATGGCAAAGCTCGCCGCGGGTATTGCCGACGATCTGCTCACCACCCTGTGCCTGGCCAGCAAAGCACCGGTGGTACTCGCCCCGGCCATGAACCAGGCCATGTGGCGCCACCCGGCCACCCTGGCCAATGTGCAGACACTGCAGAACCGCGGCGTCGCCCTGCTCGGCCCCGATGCCGGCAGCCAGGCCTGCGGCGATGTCGGCCCCGGGCGCATGCTGGAGCCGTTGGCAATCGTCGATGGACTGGTGGAGTTTCTCGCCCCGGAACAGCTGCTCGCCGGCAAAAAAGTCACCATCACCGCCGGCCCCACCCGCGAGGCCCTGGACCCGGTGCGCTACCTCAGCAATCACAGCTCGGGAAAGATGGGCTTTGCCATCGCTGCCGCTGCCGCCCGTGCCGGCGCCGAGGTCACCCTGATTGCAGGCCCGGTGCGCTTGGCCACCCCGGCCGGGGTAAAGCGCGTGGATGTGGTCAGCACCGATGACATGCTCGCCGCCGCGGAACAGGCGGCCGACGACTGCGACCTGTTTATCGCCGCTGCGGCGGTGGTGGATTTCCGCCCGGCCGTGGTGGCCGCGCAAAAGATAAAGAAGGAAGACGGCAACGACAGCGACGTGCTGCAGCTGGTAAAGAACCCCGACATCGTCGCCACCATCGCCGCCCGCAGCGACAATCGCCCATTTGTGGTGGGCTTTGCCGCGGAGACTGAAAAAGTCACCGAGCACGCCGAGAGCAAGCTCGCGCGCAAGAATCTCGACATGATTGTGGCCAACGATGTGAGCGACCCGGAAGGGGGCTTCAACAGCGACCGCAATGCCGTGATAGTGATCGACCGCAGTGGCCAGCAGCCGCTGCCGGCGGCGCTGAAAACCGAACTCGCCGCGGAGCTGATTACGCTGATCGCGGCCAGGGCGTTCCCGAAGTAAAAAAATAAACGCTGTAAAAACAACAACACACAAGATTCAGTAGTTACTGAACCGGTCAGGGTGCTGGTCTGGGAAGACTGGGGAGACGTAAAACCGTCGTGGCTTCAATTATTCAATCTGCAAAAAAACCGCTGTGGCACAGCGGCCTGACGCTACCCGCGCTGCTTGTAGCAGCCGTGTGGCTGGGCGGCAGCCATCTGCTGATGACCAAGGTGGTCGAAGGGCACAACGCCGATAGCGTGCACCGCGCCGCACAACAGGTGGCCGACGGCCATGCGCTGCAGCTGCAGCAGTTTTTCGCCCAGCGCCAGCAGCAACTGCGCGGCCTGAAGCCGCAGCGGAAATCCAGCACCAGTACCGGTGCCGGTGCCGCCGAACTCAGCCAGGCATCGCTGCAGTTTTTTACCCCGGACCAACTGCACGTGGGCGCAGGCCGGCCGCCGCTCAACTTTGCCCTGGTGGACCTGCTGAAGCGCAGCCGCGAAGACGGTGAGCAGAAGCCGGAATTCCTGCGCGACAATGATAACCGCTGGCAGCTCTACAGCGCCCGTGCCGAAGCGGACGGCGCCCTGCTGGTGAGCCAGCCATTCGGCGTGTTCGAGCGTACCCTCAGCCAACTGGACCAGAGCGCCGGCGGCATCCAGATCAGCCAGCAGTTCCCCGACGGCCCGGCGCGGCCGCTGTGGAACTCTCCCACCCGGGCCGGTGACGCCCAGACCGGCAACAACCGCGCGGCCAGCGCCGCAGTGCCCGGAACCTATCTGCAGGTCGCTTTTACCCCGTCGCCCAAGTTTGCCGCCGACCACAGTATTTCCGCCGGCCTGATTTACGGCCTGGCATTGCTGGGCCTGCTGGGCAGCCTGTTCGGATTGTGGAAACTGATGCCCGCCGAAGGCAGTGCGGCGCCGTGGGAGAAATCCGCCCGCGACAATCGCGCATCAGCGAGGAAAGGGCTGCGCAAGGAAGATCTGCAGAAAGCGCCAATTGCCAGAGAAAATATCAGCACCGCGGTGGCGGCAGCCCCCGCGCCGGCGCCGGCGGCACCACAGAAGCCGGATCGCGGCGAGCTGATGCGCACCCCGAGCACAGAAATCCCCGCCCACGTATTCCGCGCCTACGACATTCGCGGTATCGCCGGTGACGAGATCAACGAACCCTTCGCCTACCAGCTGGGCCGGGCACTGGGCAGCATTGCGCTGCAATCCGGCGAAAGCGTGCTGCTGATTGGCCGCGACGGACGCAATAGCAGTGAACTGCTGCGGGACTGCCTGATCGAGGGGATTCTGGAAAGCGGCTGCGACACCGTGGATCTCGGCCTGGTGCCGTCACCACTGCTCTACTTTGCCTGCGCCCGCAGCAAGAACGCCAGCAGCGGCGTGATGGTGACCGCGAGCCACAACCCGGCAGACTACAACGGCTTCAAGATTGTGATGAACGGCCGCCCGCTGGCCGAGGAAAAGCTGCAGGCACTGCGCCAGCTGATGCTTTCCGGGCAGTTTGCCTGCGGTCAGGGCAGCCACAACTTCCAGGACGTGAACAGCCTGTACATCGACGAAATCTTTAACGACGTGGCGCTGGCCGGCCAACCCCATATCGTTATCGACGCCGGCAACGGCGCCACCTCGGAGCTGGCGCCCGAGCTGTTCGAACAACTGGGTTGCCGGGTGGAAGCCCTCTACTGCGAAGTGGATGGGGATTTCCCCAACCACCCGCCAGACCCATCCCGCCCGGAAAACCTGCGCGATCTGATCCAGGTGGTGAAAGCCGAGGGCGCCGATGTCGGCATCGCCCTCGACGGCGATGGCGACCGCGTTACCCTGGTAACCGGCAGCGGCCGTATCGTGTGGGCGGACCAGCTGGTGATGCTGCTGGCGCGCGATATTCTCGCGCGCAACCCGGGCTCGGATATCGTGTTCGATGTGAAGAGCTCGCGTGCGCTCGCCAACCTCGTCTCCCAGTACGGCGGTCGCCCGGTGATGTGGAAAACCGGCCACGCGCCGATGAAGACCAAGATACTGGAAACCGGCGCACTGCTCGGCGGCGAGCTCTCCGGGCACATCTTCATCAGGGACCGCTGGTACGGGTTTGACGACGGTATCTACGCCGCCGCGCGCATCCTCGAGATCATGGCGCTGCGCGAGCAGAGCCTGGATGAACTGCTCGATTCGCTGCCGCAGATGGTCAACACGCCGGAAATTCTGTTGCCGGTAGCGGAAAGTGCTAAATTTGCGCTCATCGACCGCCTGCGCAAAGAAGCCAGATTCGACAACGCCGACCTCAACACCATCGACGGCCTGCGTATAGAATTCGCCGATGGCTGGGGACTGGTGCGCGCCTCCAATACCACCGCCGCACTGACCCTGCGTTTTGAGGCCGACGACGAGGCCGCGCTCACGCGCATCCGCGCACTGGTCGCCGAACAACTCCACAAACTCGATCCCGCCCTGGTGCTTCCCTAGGTACCGTCACAGGTACCTGGCGAAGTGCTCCCGGGCTGATCCTCCCGCTCATGCAGTAAGGAAAACGCTATGTCTCTGGATCAGAAATCCGCCCTGCGCGTCGCACAGGTGCTCAACGAAGCGCTGCCCTATATCCAGCGCTTTATCGGCAAGACCGTGGTGGTCAAGTTCGGCGGCAACGCCATGGTGGACGAGGAGCTGCAGAACAGCTTCGCCCGCGATGTGATCCTGATGAAACTGGTGGGCATGAATCCGGTGGTGGTGCACGGCGGCGGCCCGCAGATCGGCGACCTGCTGAACAAGCTCAGCATCGAGTCCCGCTTCGTCGACGGCATGCGCGTTACCGACAGCCAGACCATGGATGTGGTGGAAATGGTGCTGGGCGGCACCGTGAACAAGCAGATCGTCAACCTGATCAACAAAAACGGCGGCCGCGCCGTGGGTGTAACCGGCAAAGACGGCCTGCTGATCCGCGCCAAAAAACTGCGCCGCCAGGAAGAGAGCGCCGGCCTGCACGCCTCCGAAATCATCGATATCGGCCACGTGGGCGAAGTGGAGAGCGTGAACACCGACGTGATCGAGATGCTGATCAACAGCGATTTCATTCCGGTGATTGCCCCCATTGGCGTGGGTAAAGAGGGCGAGTCCTACAACATCAACGCCGACCTGGTGGCAGGCAAGATCGCCGAGTACCTGAAGGCGGAAAAACTGATGCTGCTCACCAACGTGGCGGGCCTGCAGAACAAGGAAGGCAAGGTACTCACCGGACTCTCCACCCTGGAAGTGGACGGCCTGATTGCCGACGGCACCATCTACGGGGGCATGCTGCCGAAGATCGCCTGCGCGCTCGATGCGGTAAAGGGTGGCGTGACCTCCGCACACATCATCGACGGCCGCGTACCCCACGCCGTGCTGCTGGAGATCTTCACCGACAGCGGTGTCGGCACCCTGATCACCAACACCAAGCTGGCCTCGTAAACACCGGCATTCCACGTGACTTTTGTCACATTCCCGCTGTTAACGGTCACTAACAATTGATGCCGTGGCGCCGAATCGTTACGATTCTGGCGCCGGTTAACAGGCTTTCAGCAAATTCCAGCGGGCTTCTGACACCCCACAACCGAGAATCGCTGCCGAGCCAACCAACGAGAACAAAACCGGCACAACAACAAAATCAGTTCCCGGCTGAATATTCCGGGTAAAGGCAGTAAATGAGCAGCGAAAAAATCAATCGGCGCCAGCAGATACTGCAGGCGCTGGCCCATATGCTTGAAGCCAGCCCCGGCGCCCGTATCACCACCGCGGCACTCGCCAAGGAAGTGGGTTTCTCAGAAGCGGCGCTCTACCGTCACTTCCCTAGCAAATCCAAGATGTTTGAAGGGCTGATCGAGTTTATCGAAGAGACCATCTTCAGCCGTATCAAGATCATCCTGCAGGACGAGCCCACCGCGCTGGTCCGCTGCCAGAAGATCCTGCACCTGGTGCTGGCCTTCTGCGAACGCAACCCCGGTATCACCCGCCTGCTCACCGGCGACGCTCTTACCGGTGAAACCGAGCGCCTGCACAGCCGCATCCTGCAACTGTTCGATCGCCTGGAGACCCAGCTCAAGCAGATCCTGCGCGAAGCGGAACTGCGCGAACAACTGCGCCCCGCCATCCCGCTCACCGCCGCCGCTAACCTGCTGCTGGCCAGCGCCGAAGGCCGTATCGTCCAGTACGTGCGCAGCGGCTTCAAGCGCCGTCCCACCGAGTTCTGGGCAGAGCAGTGGCCGGTACTGGTTGCCGGTTTCTTCAGGGAGAGCGCGCTGGCCGCGCAGAACTGAAGGGCCCAAACTCAACCCTGAGCCCAAAATAGTTGGCTTAAATGCCAGCTCGACAGAGTCCAAGATTCTGGTTTTGGGCCCCTTTCCTCGGTACGGCTGACCCATTGTCAGTATGACCAACGCCATAAGCCTCTCCGTCGCACTACTTGCTCGCGGAGAGATTCCACCCGTTTCCCGAGCAATTGCGCACATTGATCAGAACAAGGGGCGCAAAATGACGCCATATCGCTTTTTTATGTTCCGCGACTAAGCTGAAAGCAGACGCGAAATCGCGCCATCCCCAATGATACCGGCTGTTTCGAAATGTCCGGCTGGCCAATTTACCGACGGGACGCATGCGGCTGCTAGCGAGACTACGGGAAATGGGCAACTCGAGGTTTAACGGTCGATGCTCAAACCGATAATTCGAAAGATCTACGGACGCGTGTTTGCCGTTCTGTTCGCCCTTGTATCGCTCGGCATCGTTCTGGGCACATTTGCGGAGGCCATCAACCAAATCCTTGTTTCAGAGGATTTATTTACTGCCCCGACAATTTCTCAAATTTTTATCAGAACCGTCAGCAACTTGGTCGTCGCCCTGACAATCTTCGAACTTGCGATCGTCATCGACACGGAGTTCTCTTCCCGAAGCCTGATCGACGAATTCCCGGAAGAGGGAATCCGACACGCCCTACCCAGGTTTATCGGCACCATCGCCTGCGCGCTCACGCTGGAAGGGCTGGTGCTGATCATCAAATACAATTCGGAGGGACATTTTGACAAAATTTTGATAGCCATCGCCGTCACCTTGAGCGGGGCCATCCTGCTTGGGATCCTCGCGTTATCGCTCAAGCTGCACCCGGCTTCACGGGTGGATACACCTGCCGCACCAGAAATCGGTGAGCGTTGAATGTTCCACCAGCTTTTTTCCACCCCTAATGGAACCGTGGATGGCTCAGCGGGATGAGGGTGCGAACGCGGCTTGGGAGATCGGAAACGACAGGCAGCACCTTGAGGCTGACGCCCTAATGCTTTGCCCGGGCACGAAGCCGGCTTATTTACCGGCTATTTCCTGATAGCGGCTTGCCGCTTCGTCAAACTCGCTGTTGATTGTCAGCGCTTCCTTTTCTCGCAACGACAATCGCTCGCTGACCACTGCAACTTCCTTGCGCAGGTTCGCGATCCGCGCCAGCAGCTCCGGCGACACAGCGCCGCCATTGCGCTGGGTGCGCGCGGCCGCCGATTCTTCGCTCTCGATCTGGCGGTTCAGGGAGGACATGTTGGAGCGCAGGATTGCCATATCCTGCTGCACGATGGCGAGCTTGCGCTTGCGCGCGGATTCGATGTCGGCGACGCTGTTGTAGCGCTTGAGCAGCTGCAGATCTATCGCTTGCTGGGCCTCACGGCGCTCCTTTTCCGCCAGCTGCTTGCCCGTGAGTTCAGGTTCCACCACTTCCAGCACCCGCCCGGAAGGTGTCAGCACCTCATAGCCTCCGGCCACATAGCGGGGAGGCACGGTGTCATCCAGCACCTGTACGCCGTGTTCGTTGGTATAGCGGTACAGCTTCATGCCGTCCCACCCCTGATTTGCAGCTCCGACATCCAGTGTCAGAAGGGCGCTGGTCAGTGCCAGCGCTAGTGCGGTTTTCACGCCTGCCTCTTTATTGTTTTATGCGCTCCATGCATTGCGCAAATTTCAGACAATGGCGACCATCCCTTGCGCCAGTTAAACCTATGACGGGTTGAGCGCCTTCTTCCTCAGAATCTAGCCCCTGGAACCCACGCCATAGCGCTGGCGGTAGTCGATGATCCGCTGCAGCAGCTCCTCGCTGGCAGCCTGATCCTTAAGATAGGAAATAATATCGTCAAGTTCCACAATGCCGATCACAGGAATGCCGTATTCCTTCTCCACCTGCTGGATCGCGGAGAGCTCGGACTCATCGCTGGCCTTTTCCTGGCGGTTCAGACCAATCACCACACCGGCGGGTTCTGCACCCTGGGCATTGATAATCTGCATCACCTCGCGCACTGCGGTGCCGGCGGTAATCACATCATCAATAATCAAAACCTTGCCTTTAAGCGGCGCACCCACTAAGGTTCCGCCCTCGCCGTGGTCCTTGGCCTCTTTCCGGTTGTAACAGAAGGGTTTATCTACGCCTTTCTGCGCCAGTGCCACCGCGGTCACCGCACCCAGCGGGATGCCCTTGTAGGCCGGCCCGAAAATGACATCAAACTCCACTCCAGAGGCAATAATCGCCTCCGCGTAGGCATTGCCCAGGGCGGCGAGTGCTGCACCGCTGTGGAAACGGCCGGCATTGAAGAAGTAAGGGCTCTGGCGCCCGGATTTCAACGTAAAATCCCCGAAACAGAGCACATCGTGCTCCAGGGCCAGTTCAATAAAGTCGCGCTGGTACTGCTGCATGGCAATTTGATAACTATTGGCTAAGGTGAAGGATAACCCCCTTGGATTGGGGGCGGCGATCATAGAATGTTCAGACGAATAACGACTGCAATTTTACACAGTCCGCTGGTAAGGGGCTAATAATGCGAATAGTGAGTTTGTCCGTGGACGGAGTGCACCAGGCTGCACAACGCGGGCTATACGACTGGCTGGCAGATCAGGACGCGGACATCATCTGTCTGCAGGATCTACGCTCACTGGAACCGGAACTGGATCATCCCATCTTTCATCCAGACGGTTACTACAGCTACTTCTTCGATTCCGGCACCCCCCACGAAAACGGCGTCGCTATCTATACCCGCGCTCAACCTAAAGCACTGATCTACGGCATGGGCTTTGCCAATGGCGTCGACATGTACGGCCGCTACCTGCAGGCCGACTTCGAGCGCCTGAGCGTCGGCTCACTGCTGGCCCCGGTGGCCACCGACGAAGCCTCGCTGGAAGTAAAGGTACAGTTTTTTGACGATATGCAGGCGCACCTGGCGAAGATCAGCCGCAAACGCCGCGACTTTATTTTCTGTGGCAACTGGGGCATGGCGCACCGCCGCGCCGATGTGGAGAACTGGCAGGACCACCAGGACACCCCCGGCTTCATGCGCCACGAACAACGCTGGCTCGACCAGCTGTTCAACGAGATCGGCTATGTCGACGCGTTCCGCAGGATCGTAAAGGATGCCGACGAATTCAGTTGGTGGCCGAGCGGCAAGGTGGGCGAGGGCGATGGCTGGCGCACCGATATGCAGATCGTCTCCCAGACCCTGAAAAACAAGATCGAGTACGGCGCCATCAACAAGAACGTCGAATTTTCCAGTCACCTGCCGGTGATCATGGATTACGACCTGGAAGTCTGATCGCCTGCATCACCATGAAAAAGGCGCACCGGTAAATTACCGCTGCGCCTTTTTAGTATCTGCGGGTTACCGAATCGCTAGTGAATCCGGGAATCCGTCAGCTTCACATCCGCATCCCGCCAGGCGCGCTTGAAGCGCGCATCGATCAGGTCGGCCTCGTCAGTTTTGTGTTGCGCGCGCAGCGCCTTGGCGAGACCAAACAGCGCCCAGCCATTGTCCGGGCGCCGCTGCAGGTCCTGCCAGTACACCGTCTCCGCCTCCCGCGGTTGTCCGGCCTCCAGTAAAACCGCACCCAGTGCCAGACGCGGCGGGTAATGCCATTCGGCGGGCTCGGTATACACCAGGCTGTCTTCCAACAGCACCGCCCGGTTCAGGTGATTGATTGCCGAATCGTAGTCTTTGCGCGCCGCCGCCAGCTCACCGGCGAGCACTTCCGGCGCAATGGAAAGAATCTGTTGGGCGCTGTTAGGCGAGAACATCGAATAGTCGAGCGCGGGGCTGGCGGCGATTTTCTGCACCTGTTCCAACTCCGCCTGTGCCTTGTCGAGTTGCCCCTTGCCGACAAACGCCAGGCCGCGGACATAGTGCCAGGCGCCGGTGAGGAATTGATCCTGCGGCGGCTGGGGCAGGGCCAACACCTGATCCCATTTGCCAAAGCGCGCCAGCGACCAGTAGGGAATCACCCGGAAACCGGCGAGTAGCGGCATTGCCGCCAGGCTCTCATCGCTGATCTGCTCCGCAGCCTTGTTGGCCGCCGCGATGGCCGCGGCACTGCGCCCGCTCGCGGTATTCGCAAACCACAGGAAGTGGATGTTGTGCGGGTAGTAGGCCATGGGATAGATGCCCTGGGCGCGACACTGGGCGATGTAGTCTTCGTCGGCGGCAATGGCGCGCTCATTGGTAGCCACCGAGTCCGCGTAACGCCCCACCCGCTGATAGATATGTGCGGGCATATGCACGATATGCCCGGCACCCGGCATCAGGTTTTTGAGCGTGTCCGCCGCCTTTTCCGCCCGCTCCGGCGTATCGGTCGGCTCGATCAGGTGAATGTACAGATGCAGCGCTCCCGGATGCTGCGGGTTTTTCGCCATGACGTTTTCCAACAGCGCAACTATCTGCTCGGTACCCTCATAGGGAGTGCCATCGCGCATCCAGTAGTTCCACGGCCGCAGGTCCATGATGGACTCCGCGTACAGGGTCGCAATGTCCAGATCCTCCGGATACTGCTCCGCCACCTTGCCCATGGCCGCCGCGTACGCCGCATCTGCCTGGCGGCGGTCGGTGGGATCGCCGGTATAGCGTTTTGTCAGCGCATTGATCAGCGCGCGCTCGCGCGCATTCACGCTTTTTTCCAGGGACTTCGCCTTCAGCACCAGCTCCCGCGCCTTCGGCTCCGCCTCCTGATCCATGGGCACGTTGATATTGGGACCCAGCACCAGCGCCTGGCCCCAGTAGGCCATGGCGCAATCCGGGTCCAGCCGTGCCGCTTCCCGGAACGAACGCCCGGCCTCTGCGTGGTTGAAGCCGTAGGCGAGATTAACCCCCTGATTGATGTACTGCTGCCCCTGTTCCGATGCGCAACTGACCGGGAAGGTATGTTTACCGAGATTTTGCAGGCGGGGTGCGAGACTGCCACTGGGTGAAGGTTTATCACCGCCCTCAGGCTCTTGATAGTGCTTGTGGTGGGTACCGGACTCCTGGCTGGATTCCGGACGGGCTTCTTGGGAGGCTTCCTGTGCAAACACGTGCGCACTGCTGATCAGCAGCACCGCAAGCACGGAAGCTCGGGCAATTTTATTCATCGGCTCTCTCACTATCCGTGTTATGGATTCTGGCGTTACGCCCCGGGGCACATTTCTGGCCCGGGACATAACCCTTGAGAGAAGCCTATGACATATCAGGCAATGCCCGGCCGTTCAAAGTGGCAAAACCTGCCTGATTTAGGGAGCTGGCGCGGGCGCGCCGGTTTAACCCAGCCTTGGCAGGCTTTCCCTCAATTAATCCGCCAGTGCTTTTTTCTGCAGTTCGATCAACTCGTTGATGCCCGCCTTGCCCAACGCCAGCATTTCCGCAAATTGCTGCTCGGTAAATGGTGCGCCTTCCGCGGTGCCCTGCACCTCGATCATGCCGCCGTCTTCCGCCATCACCAGATTCATGTCGGTGTCGGCGTTGCTGTCTTCCGGGTAGTCCAGATCCAGTACCGGCACCCCCTGGTAGATACCGACGGAAATCGCCGCCACCATGTTTTTCAGCGGGTCGGTGTCGATCATTTTCTCCCGCTGCATGTAGCGCAGCGCATCCACCAGCGCCACGCAGGCACCGGTGATGGATGCGGTGCGGGTACCGCCGTCTGCCTGGATCACATCGCAATCGATGGTGATCTGGTGTTCACCCAGTAGCTTCAGGTCCACCGCCGCGCGCAGGGAGCGACCGATGAGGCGCTGGATTTCCACAGTGCGGCCGCCCTGTTTGCCGCGGGCCGCCTCACGACCCATGCGGGAACCGGTGGAGCGGGGCAGCATGCCGTATTCCGCGGTAATCCAGCCGCTACCCTTGCCGCGCAGGAAACGCGGAATATCCGCCTCAACCGACGCATTGCAGAGCACCTTGGTATCGCCGAATTCCACCAGCACAGATCCCTCCGCGTGGCGGGTGTAGTGGCGGGTGATGCGCACATCGCGCAGTTGCTCTGGTTTGCGGCCGCTCGGTCGCTGCATATAACACCTCATGTTTTCTGGAATGGGATAACGGAATCCTTCACGGCCGGCCATTATAGCCAGCAAAACCGGCAATCACCCTGTGCTATGCTTTGCCGCTCTTTTTCTACCACCCAGCATTTCTGGAGCACGGCAGTATGGCCAACAACAAAGTGCGCAGCATGACCGCCTTCGGACGCGCGGAAGTCAATTACTCCACCGGCACCGCCGTGTGGGAGATGCGCTCGGTCAACCATCGCTACCTTGAGCCGCACTTCCGCCTGCCGGAAGCCGCACGCGCACTGGAACCCAAGCTGCGCGAACTGCTGCGCAACACCCTGAACCGCGGCAAGGTGGAGATGACCCTGAACCTGAAGGCCAGCAGCGGTGAAGTGGCCGGTTTACAGATCAATCAGGCGCTGGTTGACGAGCTGGTCAAGGCCGCGAAGCAGGTGGCACCGGAGAGCCAGCCGCTCAACCCGCTGGAAGTGTTGAAGTGGCCGGGGGTCATCGCCGAACCGGAAACCAATGCGGACGAACAGGCCAAAGCCATCCTAGACGGTTTCCAGCAGGCGCTGGCACAGGTGGTGGAAAACCGCGAGCGCGAGGGCGCGGAACTCGCCGGCTTTATCGAAGCGCGCATCAAAGGCATCAGTGAACAGGTCACCACCGTGCGCGCACTACTGCCGCAGATACTGCAAAACCAGCGGGAGAAACTGAAAACCCGTTTGCAGGAACTGCTGGAAGAACTCGACAAGGATCGCATCGAGCAGGAAATTGCACTGCTGGCACAAAAGGCCGATGTCGATGAAGAACTCGACCGCCTGGATGCCCACATCAACGAAACTCGCCGCGTGCTGAAAAATGGCGGCCCTATCGGCCGCCGCCTGGATTTCCTGATGCAGGAATTCAACCGCGAGGCGAATACGCTGTCGTCAAAAGCGGTGGTAACCGATACCACCCAGGCTGCGGTAGAGTTGAAGGTATTGATCGAACAGATGCGGGAGCAGGTCCAGAACATCGAGTAACGTACACAAGGACTGCGACCAGATGTACCGCGACGCGTCTACCAAACGAGCACTGTTGCTGGCCAAGCACTGGCCCGAGCCTGCCTCCACCGCTGCCGGGCGCCGCACACTGGATATCCTCGACCTGCTCGCCGAAGCGGGTTATGCGATAGAGATCGCAAGCCCGGCGCAGCCCACCCCATTTCAAGCCAAAACCGATTACGGCGAGCACCAGATCGAGGTCAATGACAGCGGCTTTGATGACTGGGTGCGCGCACTGAATCCGTCACTGGTGATCTACGATCGCTTCATGATGGAGGAGCAGTTTGGCTGGCGGGTGCGCGCGCAGTGCCCGCACGCAATCACGCTGCTCGACACCAGCGATTTTCACAGCCTGCGCGAGGCGCGGCACGAAGCGCTCAAAAGCGGCCAACCGCTAAACCTGTTTCACCCCATCGCCGAGCGCGAGGTCGCGGCGATGGCGCGCTGCGATCTCACCGTGATGATCTCGCGGGTAGAGGTGGAATTACTGAAACAGCATTTCTGCCTGCCCCACTGGCAACTGCACTACCTGCCGTTTCTGGTGAAGCAAATACCGGACCTGAAAACCCTGCCGGGCTTCGACGAACGCGAACACCTGGTGATGATCGGCGGCTTCAAGCACGCACCGAATCGCGACGCCACCATCTGGTTTGCCGAGCAGGTGTGGCCGCAGCTACACACATTGCTCCCCGGTGTGGAGTGCCATGTGTACGGCGCCTACTCAGATCACGCGATGCATCGACTCAGCGACCCGGCGACGGGGTTTCGGGTGCACGGGCGCACCGACGATGCGCTCGCCACCCTCGCGCGCTACCGACTGAACCTGGCACCACTGCGTTTCGGTGCCGGGCAAAAGGGCAAGATTCTCGACGGTTGGCTCAGCGGCACGCCGACGGTTACTACTCCCATCGGCGCCGAGTCCATGGCTCCTGTGGATGCCTGGGGGTATCTGCTGAGCGACGCCGCCGATCAGTTTGCCGCAACCGCGGCGCAGCTATATCAGAATGAAACCGCATGGCTCGGCGCGCGCGATGCCGGACAACAGGCGCTGGCATCTGAATTTTCCTACCAGCACCACGCCACCGCGTTTGTCGAGCGCCTCGAGAGCATCGCGGAAAACCTGCAAGAACATCGCAACCGCAATATCTGGGGGCGTATTTTGCAACGCACGGAACACCGCGCCGAGGAGTTTATGAGCCGCTGGATTGAGGCCAAAAACAAGTTGGCAGATAGGTAGGGTGCGCTTTTGTGTTGCGCACTAGTGACCCAGCGCGGCTCGCTATCCCGTTGGTAGCCAGACATTTCAATAACAAAAAGGCCGCAATAATTGCGGCCTTTTTTATTGCCAGGAACCATTTAACCCTGCTGCTGCGCTCGCTCCACATATTGTTGGTACGCGGGAATAGCAATGGCGGCCATCATGCCTATGTAGGCAACGCCAAGCACAATACTCAGCAAAAATGCCACGATGACCCCGGTGGAATTCCGGCTTACCCGCGGACCAAATCGGTTTGCCGCAGAATTACCCGGGAAAAACACCAAATAGATCAACAGCATAAGGTTCAGCAACGG
>NZ_DATCMV010000153.1:0-18536 GCF_036563125.1 Microbulbifer sp. | reverse complement strand
TTAGCGGTTTCCACCAGTACGTGCTGACCAATCCGGGCAATGATATGAATATCTATAACTCGGAAATGGGTGAGTTCATTCAACTGTCCGCCGATCAGCTGGGTTACCCGGAAGCCAAGCGCCAGTACGGTGCACTGGAGTTCACTTTCAAACGTCCTTTCGATGGCAAGTGGGGTATGGACGCGTCTTACACCTGGGGTCACAGCTGGGGTAACAACGAAGGCGGTGTGCGCTCCGATAACGGCCAGACTGACTCCGGTTTGACCACTAACTTCGACCAGCCGGGACTGCTGGATGGCGGTTACGGCGACCTGCCGAATGACCGTC
Organism: Microbulbifer sp.; assembly: GCF_036563125.1. Classification (GTDB taxonomy): domain Bacteria; phylum Pseudomonadota; class Gammaproteobacteria; order Pseudomonadales; family Cellvibrionaceae; genus Microbulbifer. Next base: position 18,209 of record NZ_DATCMV010000153.1, on the reverse strand, counting down.
GTCACACCATCAAGGCATTTGGTAACTACGCGTTTGACATGGGTCTGCGTGTCGGTGCCAACTTCATGTGGCAGACAGGTCGTCCGAAGAACTGTTTCGGTATGCACCCGACTGACGAGTTTGCACAGGCCTACGGTTCCGAGTCCTTCTACTGTCAGGGTGAGCTGAATTCGCGTGGTAGCCTCGGCCGCACCGACAACTACTGGAACCTGGACGTAAACGCCCAGTACCCGATCGAGATGGCCAACGGCCAGAAACTGCTGCTGTCCTTGGATGTGTTTAACATCTTCAACAGCGATGCAGTTGCTGAGACCCAGGAAGTCGGTGATCTGGACGGTACTGACCAGCCGTACGAATTCTACGGCATGCCGGTGTACTATCAGGATCCGCGCAGCATCCGCTTCGGTGTTCGCTACGACTTCAACTGATCTGTTTAGTTGAAATAAAACAACAAACCCAAGGGGTGGCCTTCGGGCCATCCAATTGGAAACTCTCTTGCTTGAGCCAGCCCCTGGGGCTGGCTTTTTTATTGTGTGTTAACAACTGGAATAAAAAAGCCCGCAAAATGCGGGCTTTCTTATTTTCACTAAAGCTAATCAGGTCTTCAGCTTCTTGTACTGCATCCGGTGCGGAGTGGCATTGTCGCCGTTGCGCTTCACGAAATCCTCGTGGTACTCGGTGTAGTTGCCTTCGAAGAACACCACGTTGCTGTCGCCCTCGTAGGCCAGGATGTGGGTCGCCACACGGTCGAGGAACCAGCGGTCGTGCGAGATCACCATGGCACAGCCGGGGAAGCTCAGCAGGGCCTCTTCCAGTGCGCGCAGGGTTTCGATATCCAGGTCGTTGGACGGTTCGTCCAGCAGCAGCACGTTGGCGCCCTGTTTCAGGGTGTACGCCAGGTGCAGGCGGCCGCGCTCACCACCGGACAGCTCGCCCACGCGCTTCTGCTGATCACTGCCCTTGAAGTTGAAGCGGCCAATGTAATTGCGCGAGCCAACTTCGTAGTTGTTGATCTTGAGAATGTCGTGACCGTCGGAAATGCATTCCCACACGGTCTTGTTGTTGTCCAGGTTTTCGCGGCTCTGGTCGACGCTGGCGATCTGCACGGTTTCACCGATCTTGATCTCACCGGAATCCGGCTGCTCTTTACCGTTGATCATGCGGAACAGGGTCGACTTACCGGCGCCGTTGCCGCCGACGATACCGACGATCGCGCCCTTGGGTACACGGAACGACAGGTCGTCGATCAGCAGGCGATCACCGAAGCCCTTGCTGACGTGATTGAATTCGATCACGTTGTCGCCCAGGCGCTCACCCGGCGGAATGTAGATTTCGTTGGTCTCGTTGCGGGCCTGGAATTCCTGGGACTGCATCTCCTCCAGACGGGCGAGACGAGCCTTGCTCTTGGACTGGCGGCCTTTCGGGTTCTGGCGGGCCCATTCCAGTTCTTTCTGCATGGCCTTGGCGCGAGCCTGTTCGCCTTTCTGCTCCTGCTCCAGGCGCTTCTCTTTCTGCTCAAGCCAAGTGGTGTAGTTGCCTTCCCACGGAATACCGTGGCCGCGGTCCAGTTCCAGAATCCAGCCGGCAACATTGTCCAGGAAGTAACGGTCGTGGGTAATGGCAACCACGGTGCCGTCGAAGTCGTGCAGGAAACGCTCCAGCCAGTAGACGGATTCCGCGTCCAGGTGGTTGGTGGGTTCGTCCAGCAGCAGCATGTCCGGGCGTGACAGCAGCAGGCGGCACAGGGCCACGCGGCGCTTCTCACCACCGGACAGGTTGTTCACGTCTGCATCCCACGGCGGCAGGCGCAGGGCGTCGGCGGCGACTTCCAGACGGTGCTCAAGGTTGTGCGCATCCCAGGCCTGGATGATGTCCTCAAACTTCTGCTGCTTTTTCGCCAGCGCATCGAAGTCCGCATCGGGCTCGGCGTAGTCGGCGTAAACCTGCTCCAGACCGGCGAGGGCGTCGATGGCTTCGCGCACGCCGTCTTCCACGTTGCCGCGCACGTTCTTGGCGGGATCCAGCTGCGGCTCCTGGGGCAGGTAGCCGACCTTGATACCCGGCATGGCGCGGGCTTCGCCGTTATAGTCCTGATCCACGCCGGCCATGATGCGCAGCAGGGTGGATTTACCGGCGCCGTTCAGACCCAGCACGCCGATTTTGGCGCCGGGGAAGAAGGACAGGGAAATATCTTTCAGAATTTCGCGCTTGGGAGGAACAACCTTGCCCACGCGGTTCATTGTATAGACGTACTCAGCCATTAGAGCTCGATTCCACTCGGTCAGAATTTGGGCGCAAGTTAGCAGTTTGTTGGAAAACTTCAACCTACTGGTTTGGGTTAGCCCCATAGCTGCGTAGCTACGAAGTGATTAACTAGATGCGCAGGCGGGGTGCCGGGTAGAGGTTTTCAAAAGCGTCGGCGACAGGGACGTCGCCGACGCAGCTTCCATGGATGTACTTAAGGGGGGCGCCTAGCCCGGTATTGAAAACCTCTACCCGGTGCTCCGCCGCCACCGGGTCTGCGAAAGAACATACCACCGTGCTACCAAAAGCCTAAGGAGGGAAGAAGGAGGTAATGCCACCACCAGCCCATCTATGTTTAACTTTGCCCCAAACCAGACAACCGGGAACCAGTATGACCCAGGAATCACCCGTCATCGTCGAACGCCAGGGTGCGCTCGGCAAATTGACGCTCAATCTGCCGAAAGCCCTCAATGCCCTCAACCTCGACATGATTGATCTCATGGCCGCACAGCTGGATGAGTGGGAGAGCGACGACAGTCTCGCCTGTATCTGGATCGAAGGTACCGGTGACAAGGCCCTGTGCGCCGGTGGCGATGTGGTGGCATTGCACCGTGAGTCCGGCAGCTATGGCGACGACAAGGCCGGCCAGTTCGTCGAAGACTTCTTCACCCGCGAATACCGCCTCGACTATCGCATCCACACCTATCCCAAGCCCATCGTGGTGTGGGGCAGCGGCATCGTCATGGGCGGCGGTATCGGCATCATGAGCGGCGCCAGCCACCGCATCGTCACCGAAACCACCCGCATGGCCATGCCGGAAATCACCATCGGCCTGTTCCCCGATGTGGGTGGCAGCTGGTTCCTGAACCGCATGCCCGGGCGCACTGGCCTGTTCCTCGGCCTCACCGGCGCCCAGTTCAACGGCACGGATGCGCTTTACTGCGGTATGGCCGATCGCCTGTTGCCCAGCGAAAGCAAAGACCTGCTGCTGAATGGTCTGGCCGCACTCGACTTCACCACAGACCCTACATACAACCACGTGCTGGTCAGCAAGCAGATCCAGTCGCTGGAATTGGCCGCAGAGGCGCAACCTGCGCCGAACTTGCGCACCCATTACGACGTTATCCAGGAGCTGACCGACGGTGCCACCCTGCCGGAAGTTTACCAGGCGATCGCCGCGTACAGCGGCGACGATAAATGGTTGCAGCGCGCATCCGCCACCTTGACGGCGGGTTGCCCGCTGACCGCGTGGATTGTGTGGGAGCAGCTGCGCCGTGGCCGGCATATGTCGCTCGCGCAGGTTCTGCAGATGGAATTGGCTCTGGCGGTGAATATGTGCAGCAGCGGTCAGGTGAAAGAAGGCGTGCGTGCACTGCTGATCGACAAGGATCGCAATCCGAAATGGCAGCCGGCGACGCTGGAAGAGGTTACCTGGGAGCAGGTTGAGCGCTGCTTCAAATCACCCTGGCCAGAAAGTCCACTCGCGGATTTGTGATCGGGGAAGGCAGTATAAAAACGCGGTATCTCGTAAAGATACCGCGCAAACTCTCATTTTTACCGGCGCTCAGCGGTGAAAGGGCGTTTGGTTCAGTTGCCGTAGACGCGGGCACTATCTGCTTCACTTGCTTTGCCCAGTGGATCAGTGACAAAGTTGTGCTCAATACTTTTCTTCCGGTAAGCGTGCCGGAAAGGCATATAAGTAAAAAATAATAATAGAGATGAAATTTATGGAGAAGATCGCCTTTATCGGTCTCGGCAACATGGGTGGTCCGATGGCCGCCAATCTCGTTGCTGCCGGGTATCGAGTTACCGCGTTTGATTTGTCGGAAGCTGCGCTGCAGCAGGCGGAATCCAGTGGATGTGTGCGGGGTGAGAGCGCGCACCAATCGGTACAGGACGCCGATGTCGTCATATCCATGCTGCCCAGTGGCGAGGCGGTAAAGGGACTTTTCCTCGGCGCTCGCGGTTTGTTGCAGGTGATGGACGCGAACGCGCTGGTGATTGAGTGCTCCACCATTGCCGCGGGGGATGCGCGCCAGTTGATAGCTGCGGCGGGCGACCGCGGAATTCGCGCGATCGATGCGCCGGTGTCCGGTGGCACGGCTGCGGCGGCTGCCGGCACCCTGTCGTTTATGTGCGGAGGTGATGCCACTGCGGTTGATGCGGCGCGCCCGTTTCTGCAGGCCATGGGGGCGAATATCTTCCACGCGGGTCCCGCCGGCGCCGGGCAGGTGGCGAAAATCTGCAATAACATGTTGCTCGCTATTCATATGATCGGCACCGCCGAGGCGCTACAGCTGGGGGTGGATAACGGTCTCGATCCGAAAGTGTTGTCGGAAATTATGCGCGCGAGCTCCGGCGGCAACTGGTCGCTGGAAAAATATAACCCCTATCCCGGAGTGATGGACGGCGTGCCGGCATCGCGGGAATACTCAGGTGGGTTTTCGGTAACGCTGATGTTGAAAGATCTCGGCCTTGCCATGGATACCGCGGCCGGTAGTGCCTCTTCCACGCCGCTGGGGGCATTGGCGAAAAATCTGTATCAGTTACACGGTGGTGACCCCGTCAACCGCGTACTGGATTTTTCCAGTATCCAGAATCTGTTCCGCCGCCCGGCGGGAGACTGATCCACAGCCCCCATCCCGGGGGCTGTGCACAGCCTTTTTTCATTCCTTCCTGTATCCGATTTTTTGCGTGCTTTTTTCAGCGCATGCTGTGCTATTGATTTGCATCAAGCAGTATCGCGTTGTCCGTGTTTATTCTGCGACAACCTCGGGGGATCGATAAATCAATAATGCAAAAGCCAAACCTCGGGCGAATAAACCACGACTAAGGATTTGGAGATATACATGAAAAAAATGGCTTTCTGCTGCGCACTCGCTTCCCTGGTGAGCGGTTCGGCTTTTGCTTATGAGAGCGGTGATTTCATATTGCGCAGTGGCGCGGCAACCGTAAGTCCGGACGTGAATTCCAGCGCCCTTGCCCTTGGGGATGTCACGCTGGCCGGAACCGCAGCGGACGTTAAAAATGGAACGGCACTGAGTCTGATCGGCACGTACATGCTGAATAATCACTGGGGACTGGAAGTTGTTGCCGCCACCCCGTTCAGCCACGACCTGAAAGTGTCCGGATTGGGGGAAACCTTCGACCTCGGTGAAACCCGGCATCTTCCTCCCACAGTACTGTTGCAGTACTACCCGCTGGCACCATCCTCCCGTGTGCAGCCCTATGTCGGCGTGGGACTGAATTACACCGTGTTTTTTGATGAGGAAATTGCCGCCGATGCAAACGATGTGTTTGCAACCCTCGGGGCGACCGGCAAGGCCGAATTGTCTCTGAAAAACTCCAGCGGTGTGGCCGCCGAAGTGGGGGCGGATATCGCGTTTGGCGCCGATGATCGCTGGCTGTTCAATGTCGCGTTGTGGTGGATGGACATCGACACCAAGGCGCGGGTCAAGGTGCCGGGTGTCGGTGTTGTAACCGCAGATGTGGCCTTGGACCCGCTGGTCTACACCGCCGGGTTCGGATACCGCTTCTGAACCGCAGGTTCCGGGCGCAAGGCCCCGCCAGAATCCGCCGCCCCTTGATCGAGATCAAGAGGCGGCGGTACATCTCCGGATAATTTTCAACTCCTCCCTCATCAGCGATTCAATCCCAGAGGTTTTCTGTAGATGGCCGATCAATGTGATAGTGCAGTCAGCGCTACGCCCAGTCAGGAACTGCCCGCACTGTCGCCGCAACTATTGGCTCGCTACGCCGGGGCCTGCCCGCGATACACGTCTTACCCCACCGCCGACCGGTTCTATCCGCTGAGCGGATCGGCGGCGGGCGAGCAGCCGTGGGACGCGCTGAAAAACGTGGAAACCCTGTCGCTGTATGTGCACATCCCGTTCTGTCGCTCGCTGTGTTACTTCTGCGCCTGCAACAAGATCATCACCAATCAATACGGTCTGGCCTCCAGTTATCTAGACAGTGTGTTGCGCGAGGCCCAGTGGTATCGCGAGCGGGTGGCGAAGGCACCGGTGGTGCAGTTGCACCTGGGGGGCGGAACCCCGACCTTCCTGAACGACGGAGACCTGCGGCGCCTGATGGCGGGACTGGGGGAAATCTTCGACCTGCGTACCGGTGAAGACGTGGAGTACAGCATTGAAGCCGACCCGCGGGTTCTGGAGGGCGAGACCCTGGATACCCTGCGCGAGCTGGGTTTCAACCGCCTGAGCCTGGGTATCCAGGATTTCAACGTGGATGTGCAGCGTGCCGTCAACCGGATCTGCAGTCCCGAGCAGGTGCGCGCGCTGACCGAGGGCGCACGGGAGCGGGGTTTTGGCTCCATCTCCTACGACCTGATCTACGGCCTGCCGGGGCAGGACGTCGCGAGCCTGGAGCAAACCATCGACACCGTTATGGAACTGGCCCCGGACCGCATCGCGCTGTATCACTACGCCCACCTGCCGGAGCGCTTCAAGGCCCAGCGTTTGATCAATACCGACCTGATTCCGTCGCCGTCGGCAAAGATTGCCATGCAGCTGGCAGCGAGTCGCCGCCTTACCGAAGCGGGCTATGTTTTTCTCGGCATGGACCACTTTGCCCGCCCGGACGATGCTCTGGCACAGGCCGGCGCGGAAGGGCGCCTTGCGCGCAATTTCCAGGGGTATACCCTGATGCCGGCGGACGCACTGGTCGGCCTCGGTGCATCCGCCATCAGCTACAGCCGCGACGGCTACTGGCAGAATCATCACGGCCTGAAGGAGTACGCCGGGGCAATCGGCGAGCGCGGCGAAGCCATCTGTCGCGGTTGGCAGCTTAACCAGGACGACCGTCTGCGCCAGTGGATGATCATGGAGCTGATGTGCCATCTGCGTATCGACAAGAGGGAAGTGGGGGCGAGAACTGGGCAGTCTTTCGAGTCTGCATTTGCCCCGGAACTGGCGCGATTGCAGCCCATGTTTGCAGACGGACTGCTGGGGCAGTCACCGTCTGACCTCTACGTCACAGAGCGGGGGCGCTGGTTCCTGCGCAACGCCGCCGCCGCGTTCGACGTTTATCTGCACGGTCAGCAGACCGGCGCCCGCTACTCGCGGGTGCTTTAACCCGGTTAAGCGGATAGAATATTGGCCACTATTATTTCGGCTTCGAAAACTTACTTGCAAAGCAGCGAACCGGGCATTCAATGAAAGAGACTTCTTCTGCAGTCAGTTGTAGCAATTGTTCCGTGCGGCGACTGTGCCTTCCTGTAGGCCTGAGTGAGGAAGATATTGCGCGTCTGGAACAGGTCACCCGCAAGAAGAAAATCGTCAAGGCGGGCGAAACCCTGTTTCGCGCCGGCGACCCGTTTATCGGCCTGTTTGCCATTCGTTCCGGCAGCTTCAAGTCGGCGGTGATCGGTGCGGACGGTGATACCCAGGTAACCCATTTTGCGCTTCCGGGGGAACTGCTGGGACTCGACGCCTACAGTGGTGGCAGTCACCCCGGCTACGCAGAGGCGCTGGAAGAGAGCAGTGTATGTGTGCTGCCTTTCAGCCAGCTGGAAAGCCTCGCGCAGGAAATTCCCGCGCTGCAAAAGCAGATCTACAGTATTTTTTCTGAAGAATTGAAACAGGAAAATGAAGCCCTGTTGCTGCTGGGCAAGCGCTCGGCGGACAGCCGCCTGGCGGCACTGTTGATCAACATCTCCAGCCGCTACGCCCGTCGCGGATATTCCGCCAGTGAATTTATCCTGTCGATGCCGCGCATGGATATCGCGAACTATCTCGGGCTTACCGCAGAAACCGTCAGCCGCCTGATTTCCCGCTTTCAAAAGCAGGGACTGATCAAGGTGCAGGGCCGTTCGGTAACCATTCTCGACCTGATTGCTCTCAGTGAGCTGGCGGGCACGCACTGCAGCTACGAAAGCTGAGGCCGCACGGCGGGCCAGGTTGTCCAGTTAAGCCCGCTTGCGCTTGTTTCCCCTATCCCTGAATCCCATTTCCAGCACTTGATACCGGAGTGCCCGTGTCAGGCAACGGCTTCGGTCGCGAGTTCGGCGAGATCCCGGTAGGCGGATTCATACAGTTTTTTCACGCCTTCGGTGAAATGTGCGGATTGGCGCTGCTCAAGCTTGGCGCGGATATCGTGCCAATCCGCCGGTGTCAGCAGCTCTGCGACCAGCGGAAACAGGATCTCGTTTTCCCGCTTGAGGTGTCGGCGCTGCAATTCGATATATTCCCTGGCTGCGCCAAACAGCTGTTCACGCTCCACCGCCGCGTCGTTCGCCACCGCGTAAAACAGCTGGTTCATGCGGCGGGTGGCCGCGGCGATTTTTTCATGTTCGTTCAGTGTCTTGTGTATAACATCGCGCACGTCCACCGGTTTGCCCAGCAGAGACTCGAAAACCAGGTCTTCGATCGGGTGGTGCCACTGGTCCGGGTAAACCGAAAAATAATCCAGCGCGTCCATGATCAGGCTCAAGGTGGCGGGGTCGCGATCGTGTTTTCCCAGCTGTTGCAACAAGTGCTCAAACACATCGAGCAGTGTCTGCATATGTTTGTGATCGCTGCAAAGTTGCCGATAGGTGCTGTTCATCGCTTGTCTCCATGGCCAACGTCTTATTTGATTTCTTTATTGTTGTCGCAGGAGGCGGAAAGCGGTTGATATGGATCAAGTTGCCATGACTTGGCGGGGAGAGCTGCGCCCCTTTGGGGCTAGGGGCGCTTAAACGGACGTCTTTGGGGGGGGGATTAAAAGAAATAATCCTCGAGGTCGATTTTTTCCCAGTCGTACACGAGGCGATGGCCGTCATTGGTTACCAGGCTTATCTTGTTGGCTTCCAGGCAGTCGGACCAGTCCACGCGGTTCAGATCCACCATCTCCGCGCCACCATTGACCCGGATAATGGAATCTTCCCACGCCTGGTGGCAGTAATTCGGAACCTCTCCCTGAATCACCAGCTCACGACCGAGGTATTTGGTGTAATTCAGTTGCGGCATACGGTTCAGGTGGTAGCGATCATCGGTACCCTGCAGGAAAAATTTGCCATTTTCTTCCACCACCACACCGGTCGCGGTCAGCGGTTGCTGGGCCGGATTGGCGGCGCAGCCCGCAAGAAATGCCAGTGGGATCAGAAAGCCGTGTTTGATGTGCATAATTTTTTCTCTTTGGTTATTTGTGACCAAAATAGCAAGAGACGATGGCAGTACCGTTGCAGTTTCATTGCACGCAGTCCGCTGGTGGGGCGCGCCGGACGGTGCCGTTGTGAGGGCTCTTTTATAACGGTTCGTCGCTTACAGCCCGCTTTCGATGAGGGGGATCACCCGCATTTGCAGGGCCCTGGCGGATCTTGCTTTCATGCGTGGCCGGCACATACCGGCCTTTATTGCACAGCCTTTGGCGTCTGTATGTTTTTTGTTCGGCAAACTTGAATTTGCTCAATGCTGAGATGAATTTGTTTCACGTGCACCCTTTGCACCGCGGGCTACCCCTTGGTGTACAATGCGCCGCTTTCTGGGGCGGGCCGGTCGCAATCGGGTCGGTAAATGCCCTGTCCGAGATTATGCTTGCGCGATGTGCGCCTTATCCGAGGGAATACCATGTTTGATAAATCAGTCACTCTTGCCTCTTACGACGCCGAGCTGTGGGATGCGATTCAGGACGAAGACCGCCGCCAGGAAGAACACATCGAGCTGATTGCCTCAGAAAACTACACCAGCCCCGCGGTGATGGAAGCCCAGGGCACCAGCCTGACCAACAAGTACGCCGAAGGCTATCCGGGCAAGCGCTACTACGGTGGCTGCGAGTACGTCGACAAGGTTGAGACCCTGGCCATCGAGCGCGCCAAGGCACTGTTCGGTGCCGACTACGCCAACGTCCAGCCGCACTCCGGCTCCCAGGCCAACGCCGCGGTTTACCAGGCGCTGTGCGCCCCCGGCGACACCGTACTGGGCATGAGCCTGGCCCACGGTGGTCACCTGACCCACGGTGCCAAGGTCAACTTCTCCGGCAAGATGTACAACGCGGTGCAGTACGGCCTGAACCCGGAAACCGGCGAAGTGGATTACGAAGAAGTGGAGCGCCTGGCGCTGGAACACAAGCCGAAGATGATCGTGGCCGGCTTCTCTGCCTACAGCCGTATCATGGACTGGGCCAAGTTCCGCACCATCGCCGACAAGGTTGGCGCCTACCTGATGGTGGACATGGCCCACGTGGCTGGCCTGGTAGCTGCGGGCGTTTACCCGTCGCCGATTGCGCACGCAGACGTGGTGACCTCTACCACCCACAAGACCCTGCGCGGCCCCCGCGGTGGCATCATCCTGGCCAAGGCCAATGAAGAGATCGAGAAGAAACTGAACAGCGCGGTATTCCCGGGCGGCCAGGGCGGCCCGCTGATGCATGTGATCGCGGCCAAGGCGGTTTCCTTCAAGGAAGCCATGAGCCCCGAGTACAAGGCTTACCAGAAAAAAGTTGTGGAAAACGCCCGCGCCATGGCGGCCACCTTCCTGGATCGCGGTATCAACATCGTGTCCGGCGGCACCGACGACCACCTGATGCTGGTGGACCTGATCGGCAAGGAATACACCGGTAAGGATGCGGACGAAGCCCTGGGCAACGCCAACATCACCGTGAACAAGAACGCCGTGCCCAACGACCCGCGTTCCCCGTTCATTACCAGCGGCCTGCGTGTTGGCACCCCGGCCATCACCACCCGCGGCTTCGGTGTGGAAGAGACCAAGCAGCTGACCAACTGGATCTGCGACATTCTCGACGCGCTGGAGAAGGGCAACGCTGACGCGACCATCGCGGAAGTGAAAGCCAAGGTGCTGGAGATCTGCGCACGATTCCCGGTCTACAAGTAAGCAGGCTTACCTGACCCAAGCGAAAAAGCGGCTCGATGAGCCGCTTTTTTTTGCCTGTAATATCGCCCACCGGTTTTTTGCGTAACCGCCGACCAGCCCTGATAGAACCGGCCATTCTTGCCAATCGTTGGTTTCTTGTTAGGTAATTTTCCCTATTTTTTGAACATTTTTGAATAAATGTTCGATTTGTGTGGCGTCTTAGGTAGAATTCCCGCGAATATATTTCCATTCTGAATAAAAAATATTCTACATATTGCGTTGGTTGCTAAGCGTGGTGCGGCAGATGCCTGCCTCTCTGGCCAGCGGAATGGAAAGCGCGCTCTTTAATGTGCGGCCTTGGGGTATTGGGGCCGGAAATCCACCAAGCACTGGGACAACGAAAATGAAAAGCAGCAAATCCCTATCCCCCATGGCGAGCCTTCTGCGCCGCCTGCGTGCGGCTCAGGAACTCTCCGACAAAACCGGCATCTCGGCAGACGAGAGCCTGGATATCATCAATCAAGGGGTCAAATTCGGCGGCAAAAATGCTTCCGAGGAGGGGCGTCGTCAGTTCCTGAAGCAACTCGGCCTGGGCGCTGCGGTGCTGGGTGCGGGTGGCGCTGCCTCTACTGTATCCCGTCCGGCCCAGGCGATCGCCGGTGGCGCAACCGATCCAGGTCGCGTTGCGGTTATCGGCGCCGGTTTCGCTGGCCTGCGCTGTGCCCACCGCTTGTATCAGTACAACGGTGCCACCTGTAAGGTGTTCGAAGGCAATACCCGCGTGGGTGGCCGGATCAATACCAACCGCACCATCTTTGGCCGCCCGGTGGAGCGCGGTGGCGAACTGATTTCCACCGAGCATACCTATACCCGCAACCTGGCCAGCCAGCTGGGTCTGGATGTCGAAGATGTGAACGGCAACGCGGTCCCCGGCGGACACGAGCTGTACTGGGCCAACGGCCAACAATACAGCGAGCACCAGCTCAATGAAGAATGGCGCGATGTCTACAAAATCTTCAAGAACATCCAGGCACAGGCGCCATGGCTGCCTACTTACGACAGCCACAACGAAATGCACAGGGTGCTCGACAATATCGATGTGAACTCCTGGCTGGATCACGTCGGTATCGGCGCCAACTCCAACATGGGCCAGGTTTTCCAGGCAAATATCGTCGCCGAGTACGGTGTGCAGCCGGAGACCACCACCGCGCTGAACCTGATTTACATTCTGGCGTGGAACCCGATCAACACCGCGCTGCCGCTGGCGGGCACCGACGAGCGCTTCCGCATCGTGGGAGGTAACGACCAGATCGCGACCCGCATGGCGGAAGAGCTGCCGGAGGGCACCATCGAATACGGCCGCAAGCTGGAGGCGATCAAGGGCGACCTGAACGGTCCCTATACCCTCCACTTTGCCGATGGTCACCAGTATGTGTGCGATCGCCTGGTGCTGGCGCTGCCGTTCACCACCCTGCGCGATGTGGACATCGATCCGCGGATTTACAACGGTTTCCGACCCGAGAAGCGCATGGCCATTGAGCGCCTGACGCTGGGCTCCAATGGCAAGATGGCGGTGCACTGCGCCACGCGTCCCTGGAACCAGCCCACGATGGTTAATGGTCAGCTGTTCACCCCGAATGGCGTGAGTTATGTCGGCCGTCCCGAGCTCTTCGACACCTGGGATTCGACCTCTGTGACCGGAACTACTGACGGCATCCTGGTGGACTTCTTCGGTGCCGATTACGGTCGCCAGATCGGCGGCGACAAGCCATTCGCACCGCCCAGTGCCAACGACCTGAACCATTTCTTCGGCATCGTCGATAACGTGTTCCCCGGCACCAGCGCCGCCTTTACCGGCACCGCGATGCTTTCCAAATGGGCCGTTAACCCCTGGTCGAAGGGCTCTTATACCGCACCGATGCTCGGGGAATTCACCGGCTGGTGGGGTGCGCAGAGCCTGAAGGAGGGCAATGTGCACTTCTGTGGCGAGCACACCGCACTGGAAATGTTCGGCTATATGGATGGCGCCATCAGTTCTGGTGAGCGCGTCGCCAAGGAGATTCACCAGGGCTGATCCATGTCTTGGTGATGAGAAAAACAGGGGCTGCCGGAACTGATCGGCAGTTCCTGTTTTCGCGTGCTGATACCTTTGGGTTACGGCACTCCGTGCCAAATATGCCGCATCCACTGGGTGGGCAATCGTCTCGGTAGTTGATGTCCCCAGTGCTGGGACACGAATTAGGGGGGAGCCAGGATATTGCCTGCAATGACGGGCAATTTTGGGCTAGGAGAACATGATGCGGTCGTTCAAATTATTCACGGGTGGACTGATCCTGGCAGCGGCCTTGGTGCAACCTGTACTGGCTGGTGAAATATACGTTGCCAACTGGTCTTACTACATTGCCGAAGACACACTGGCGGAATTTGAGGCGGAAACCGGAATCAAGGTTCACTACACCGAGTTCGATGACATCGAAGAACTCGAACAGATGTGGATCAAGGACGGCAAGCGCTTCGATATCGTGGTGCCCGATTCCGATAGCATTCCCAGCTACACCTCCGAGGGCCTGCTCGAACCCCTCGATCGCAGCAAGCTGGAAGGCTGGGATCGCAATGACCCCCTGTTTATGGAGCGTCTGCGTTACGTCGATCCGGAAAACAAATTTGTACTGCCTTACCTGTGGGGAACCGTTGGTATCGGTTACAACGTCCAGGCAGTGAAGAAAGCCTATGGTGGCCAGTTGCCGCCGGACAGCTGGGATCTGTTGTTTGACCCTGAAAAACTCGCATTGCTGGATCACTGTGGGGTTACGCTGCTGCGCTCTCCGGAAGAGATCTTCGACGTGGGGCTGAAGTACATCGGCAAGGATCCCAACAGCATGAGCAGTGCGCACCAGTTTATGGTGGCCAACCTGCTGGCCAAGGTGCGTTTGTACGTAACGGATTTTGATACCGGGGATTTCGTTGAAAACCTGGCCAGCGGCAAGCACTGCATGGTGCACGGCTGGAGCGGCGATATTCTGGAAGCGCAGCAAATAGCGAGGGAGTCCGGCAAGCCGTTCGAAATCCGCTATATCATGCCGAAGGAAGGGGTGCCGCTGTGGATGGATGTGATGGCCATCCCCTCCAATGCGCCCAATAAAGAAGATGCCTACACCTTCATGCGCTACCTGCTGCGGCCGGACGTGATTGCCAAAATCACCAACGAAACGCAGTTCGCCAACGCCAACCGGGAGGCCCGCGCGCTGGTGGCTCCGGAGGTGCTGAAGAACCCAGCCATCTACCCGGACCCGGTCAATCTGGCAAACAGCTGGGTTCCCCGTCCCACTGAGAGCAGCGTACTGGCGCTGCGGCACAAGCTCTGGACCCGGATCATCGAGCGGGAAGCGCTGTAAGTCCGGAATGCAATGCCTTGCTGGCCGGCCGAGGTTACCCATGGCCGGCCTTATCTGAGGCTCACTTCCCCACCCTCTGGTGCCCGCCTGGGAGGTTCTGCGCGCTACTGCGGCGCAGGAATGCGGCAATTTGCCCCCGTGTGTTAAACTGCCGCCCATTTTCCAAAGGGCCCACTCCCCATGCACTGTCCATTCTGCAGCGCAGAAGAAACCAAAGTCGTAGACTCCCGCCTCGTCGCCGATGGCGACCAGGTGCGTCGTCGCCGCGAATGTCTGCAGTGCCACGAGCGCTTCACCACCTTTGAAACCGCCGAACTGTTGCTGCCGCGAGTCGTAAAGCAGAACGGCCAGCGCGAGCCCTTCAACGAAGACAAGCTCCGCGCCGGCATCCAGCGCGCAGTAGAGAAACGCCCGGTCAGCACCGAGCGGGTTGAAGCCGCTGTCGCCCAGATCAAGCACGCCCTGCAGGCCACTGGCGAGCGCGAGCTGCCCGCCATGCATATTGGCGAGCTGGTCATGGAGCAGCTGCGGGAGCTGGATCAGGTGGCCTTCGTGCGCTTTGCCTCCGTCTATCGCCGGTTTGAAGATGTCAGCGACTTCAGTGACGAAATCGAGCGCCTCAATACCCGCAAGGCGAAGAGCGAGGAGCGCGGATGAGCCCTCGTGAACTCATGGCCCGCGCGATCCAGCTGGCCGAACGCGGCCTCTACACCACCATGCCCAATCCCCGGGTTGGCTGTGTGATTGCCGATGCCGACGGCAATATCGTCGGCGAGGGCTGGCACCAGCGCGCCGGCCTCGGACACGCGGAAGTGGAAGCCTTGCGGGACGCCGGCGCGCTCGATGGTGGAGAGGGCGCCAAAGGCAAGATTGCCTACGTCACCCTGGAACCCTGTAGTCACAGTGGCAAGACCGGACCCTGCAGCGATGCCCTGATTGCCGCGGGCGTGGCCAAGGTGGTGTACGGTATGGAAGACCCGAACCCGCAGGTCAGCGGCAAAGGGTTACAAAAACTGCGCGATGCGGGTATTGAAGTGGAAGGCCCGTTGCTGGAAGAATCCTGCCGCGCGCTGAACCCCGGGTTTATCAAGCGCATGACCCTCGGCCTGCCACTGGTGCGCAGCAAATCCGCCATGAGTATCGATGGCCGCACCGCCATGGCCAGTGGCGAATCCAAATGGGTAACAGGCCCCGCCGCACGCGCGGATGTCCAGCGCCTGCGGGCACGCAGCTGCGCGATTGTCACCGGCGTCGACACCGTCCGCCACGACAACCCGAACATGAACCTGCGCCCGGAAGAGATGGGCCTGCCGGCGGAAGAAGCCGCGGCCGCAGCGCAGAAGCAGCCCCTACGGGTGGTGGTGGACAGCAAACTGCGCACCCCGGCCAAGGCCTTTATATTGCAGGGCGACGCCCCCACATTGGTGGTCACTACCGAAGCGTCGGACCCCGAGCGCCGCGCGCGCCTGCAAAAGACCGGTGCCGAGGTACTGGTACTGCCGGCGGACAAAGACGGCCGCGTACACCTGGGTGAATTGTTGAAAGAGCTCGCCCGTCGCGAATGCAACGAAGTACTCATCGAGAGCGGTGCGACCCTCTCCGGTGCCTTTATGTACCAGGGCCATGTGGATGAAATCATCGTCTATGTGGCGCCCAAGATTCTCGGCTCCAGCGCCAGGCCGCTGTTTGAGCTGCCGATCGAGCGGATGGGCTCGATGTTGCCCATCACCATTACCGATATGCGCGCCGTCGGCCACGACTGGCGCATTACCGCCACCACGGATATCGAACGCTAGCAGGTGACCCGATTTGTTTACCGGAATTGTTGAAGCCGTTGGCACCATCACCGCGTTGCAGCCCAAGGGCGGCGACCTGCGCCTGCGGGTGAACACCGGCAAGCTGGATCTCGCCGATGTCAAACTCGGCGATAGCATTGCCACCAACGGTGTCTGCCTGACCGTGGTGGAGCTGCCCGGTGACGGTTACTGGGCTGATGTATCTGCCGAGACCCTGGCGGTGGCCACCCTGAAAAACTGGAAGCTCGGCGACAGGGTCAACCTGGAAAAGGCACTCACGCCCCAGACCCGCCTCGGTGGGCATATGGTGAGCGGCCACGTGGATGGCATCGGCGAAGTGCTGTGGCGCAAGACCACCGCGCGCGCCGAGCAGTTCCGCCTGCGCGCCCCGGACGAGCTGGCCAAATACATTGCCCACAAGGGCTCCATCACCGTGGATGGCACCAGCCTTACGGTGAATGCGGTAGATGGCGCCGAGTTCGAACTCACTATCGTGCCCCACACCATCGCGGAGACCGTGATTGGTGGCTACCAGACCGGTAGCAAAGTGAATCTGGAAGTGGACCTGATAGCGCGCTACCTCGAGCGACTACTCTTGGGGGATGCCGCAGCCAAGCCCAAAAGCGACGGCCTGACCATGGAATTCCTGGCCCAGCACGGTTTTTACAAAGCCTGAATATCGTTCGGGTCGATTATCTGCTCCTACGGGAAACACCGGGTAAGCCCAACAGACTTGCCAAATACGATTTGAGAGAGTTATGGAACTGAACAGCGTTGAAGAACTGATCGACGACATCCGCCAGGGCAAAATGGTCATCCTGATGGACGACGAAGATCGCGAGAACGAAGGCGATCTGGTGATGGCCGCCGAGCAGGTTCGTCCCGAAGACATCAACTTCATGGCCACCCATGCCCGTGGCCTGATTTGCCTGACCCTGAGTGCAGAGCGCTGCAAGCAGCTGGAGCTGCCGCTCATGTCCCGCGACAACGGCGCCCAGTTCAGCACCAACTTCACCGTCTCCATCGAAGCCGCCGAAGGTGTAACCACCGGTATCTCCGCTGCCGACCGCGCCCGCACCATTCGCGCCGCCGTCGCCCGCAACGCCAAGCCGTCCGATATCGTGCAGCCCGGCCACATCTTCCCGATCCGCGCCCAAGCGGGCGGTGTACTGAGCCGCGCCGGCCACACAGAAGCTGGCTGTGACCTTTCCCGTCTCGCCGGCTTTGAGCCCGCCGCCGCCATCGTCGAGATCATGAACGCCGACGGCACCATGGCGCGCCGCCCGGATCTGGAAAAATTCGCGCAGCAGCACAACCTCAAGATCGGCACCATCGCCGACCTGATCAACTACCGCGCCCTCAACGAGAAAACCGTCGAGTGCGTCAATGAGCGCAAAGTGCACACCGAATTCGGCGAATTCAAACTGCGCACCTACCTCGACAAAGCCCGCCGTGAACGCCACTTCGCGTTCTACCTCGGTGAATTCAAACCGGAAGAGCCCACCCTGGTACGCGTACACGTCGCCAGCACCCTGCGCGATGTCTTCAGCCTCCGCCGCGGTGACGAGAAATACGCACCCTGGACCTTCCGCAGCGCACTGAAAAAAGTCGCGGAAGAGGGCAAGGGCGTTGTGGTGGTGATCTGCCACAACGAAACCACCGATGAAATCGAAGATAGCATCGACTGGCTGATCAGCGGCAAGCAACAGCGCCCGAGCCAGGATCTGGTGTACAAGCAGGTGGGGACCGGCTCGCAGATTCTGCGCGACCTGAAAGTACGCAAAATGCGCCTGATGAGCGCCCCGTTCAAATTCAGTGCTATTTCCGGTTTCGACCTGGAAGTAGAGGAATACCTGAACGCCGAAGAGATTTAATTGGTTAGGTAAAACTCAAACCCGCAAATTGAAGGTGACGTGCCGGGGCGAGCTTTTCAGGACCGTCGCAAACAGGGATGTTTGCGACGGAGC
>NZ_DATCMV010000062.1:0-3383 GCF_036563125.1 Microbulbifer sp. | reverse complement strand
TGCTCGCAAATGGCAGCTACCGCATCACCTTCAACGATGTCAGCAAGGCCATCAGCGTAACGGAAATCACCTCACCGCCAGAAAACACCTCTACCAGTATCTGTTTCGATAACCCGCAGAACTATGCGACGCCACATATCTATTTCTGGAACCCGCAACCGGGCGGGCGTGTTAGCAACCTGCCGGGCTGGCCCGGCCGTCCCATGACCGCTGTTGGCGACTATTACTGCTACGATTTTTCCGAGGATCTAAGCAGCGGCGTCATGCCGGATTCCCTCAGCGTAATTTTCAATAATAACGGTGCGCCGCAGACCGCCGACCTTCAGTACAGCGGCAATCCCTGCTTTATCGGCGATCAGTGGCAGGGTGCGGAAACCTGCGGGCTGGATGGTGAAACGGCGGTGGAGCAGCCGCCAACTACCCGACCTTTACTGCAGCAACCGCTGAATTTTCCCATCTCTGGCAATGTGTCCGGTGGCAGTTACCGTTTTGAGGTGGCTTACCCGAACCTGCAGGGGCGGTTCATGTCGCCGGTGATGGTGATCCCCGACGGAATCAACGATCTTCTTTATGTGGTGGATAAAACCGGATCGATCTTTGTTTTTCCCAACCGTGCAGATGTTGCGGCCACGGAAGTGCGCGAACTGCTGAACATCAGCGGCGTGGTGCGCAATTACCACGAGCAAGGTCTGCTCAGCATGGTATTTGATCCGGACTACGCCAGCAACGGCTTCATTTACGTCTATTACATTCACGGCACCGATGACAATGAACGCGCGGCGGATGGTAGTTACGGCGATGCTATTCTTGAGCGCTGGACGGTGGATGATCCGAATAATCCCGTGCAGGTGATCGCCGGCTCCAGCGCGGAAATTTTGCGTGTTCCCCAGCGCGGCCCGGACCACAAGGGCGGCATGATGCAGTTTCACCCGGAGGATCACTACCTCTATCTGGGTATTGGCGACGGTGCCTACGGCCACAGCGCCACCATGAGCTACCCGGAAGACCCGCGCACCAACAATGGTGCTCAGGAAACGGCAAACCTGCTGGGTTCCTTTATCCGCATCAAACCGTTGGCCCAGCCGGTGGGTGGGAAGTATTACGAGATTCCCGCCGACAATCCGTTTGTGGGCGTGCCTGGCTTCCGCGGAGAGATCTGGTCGTATGGCCACCGCAATCCCTGGCGCTGGAGTTTTGATACCGAGGCTCCTTACACACTCTGGGAAACCGAAGTCGGGCAGGCGGGCTATGAAGAAGTAAACCTAATTGAAAAGGGGAAAAATTACGGCTGGCCCATCTGTGAAGGCACCAATAACCGCGGTGACCTGGGCGGTGACCCGGGCAAAAATTGCAGCACGGATTTTGAACCGCCGCGCGACGGCTATGCCCACCCCACCGGCTTCTCCATTATTGGCGGCGTGGTATACCGAGGCAATACGCTGCCGGGCCTGAGTGGCCGATTTGTTTTCGGCGACTACGTGACCAAACGTATCTGGTCGATTGTGGACGGTGAGGCGAAGTCGCTGATCAGCGAGGCGTTCCCGGAGAACATCGCATCTTTCGGCACCGATCTCAGTGGCGATACCCTGCTGGTTTCCACCTACGGCGTCGAGTACGGCGGTCAGTCCACGATCTACAAAGTGGTGGATGACGATGCCGAGGCGGCAGTCATTCCCGCAAAGCTTTCGCAAACCGGACTTTTTTCCGACCTGCAAAAACTGTCGCCGGTCAGCGGTGTGCTGGAATACAGCCTAAATACCCAGGGCTGGTTCGACGGCGCCAGCACGCGGCATTTTATTGCCCTGCCCAACGATAGCCAGATCGACTTCGAGGCAACGGAGAACTGGCAGCTTCCCGTTGGCACGGTGCTGGTCAAACACCAGAGTATCGCCACCGCGGAAAATCCCGCGCAGCCTTTTACCACCTCGGTGCTGTTCCGTCAGGACACCGGTAAATGGCAGGCGGCCAATTATTACTGGAACAGCGCCGGTAACGACGCCGATCTGGTGACCGAATCGCTGACGGTGATGGACGGCGGCCTTGAAAACCGCCAGCGCGCGGTACAGTCTGCCGCCGACTGCGGATCCTGCCACATTGGAAGTGGCAGTCGCGACCCCCTGGCCATGCATACGCGCCAGTTGAACCGCAATTTCCAGTACGGCGATGGACCTGAAACCGTCGCCAATCAGCTAGATGTATTCAACAATATCGCGCTGTTTACGGAAAATATCGGCGGTGCGGAAATCCACGGTACGTTTGTCGACGCCGCGGATACCTCGGCGGATCTGGACGAACGCGCGCGCACCTACCTCGACACCAACTGCTCCCACTGCCACGCCAGTGGCTTTATGGATCTGCGCTATGACACGCCACTGGCCGACATGCGTCTGGTCAATGTGGAAACCACCGGCGGCGCTGCTCGCCTGCGGCCTTTCGATCATGCCGGCAGCCTGGTGTATATCTACCAGACCACTGACAACAACCGTATGCCCAAGGGCACGCGCTACACCAACTCGGTAGCGGAAGCGCTTTTCCGGCAATGGATTGATAGCGCCGATGCAGAACAGGTGGGAATCCGCTTACAGGCAAACAGCGATCGCCTGAATGGCGGTGATCTACTTCCGGTGCAGGTCTACGCGCTGTTCGACAACGGTTTTCAAGTTCCTGTAGGCGTCGCACCCAGTGTGGCATCCAGCGATCCTTCGGTGCTCGCAGTGGAATCCGTAAACGAGGCCGAATTCGTGCTGCGTGCCGGCGCTACCGGCAGCGCCACCATTACGGTACAGCAGGGTGGCTTCAGCGAGACGCTGACCGTGTCGGTTACTACGGTGGATACCAGTATCACGGCGCTTGAAATTGGCCCTGCGGATATTGCACTGGATAGCAGCCGCCAGCTGGTGGCCTTCGGTGTGCGCGCCGATGGCACCCGCAAAAATCTGTTTGGCCAAGTGACCTGGTCCATCACGAGTGGCCCCGCCAGTGTGGATCAGAATGGCCTTGTCACCAGAAACGGCGATGGCGCGGTGACGGTGCAGGCGGAGCTGGGAGAATTCATTGCCACCGCGACACTGGTGGAGGGCTTTTCCGGTATTGCCCTGCGCTATGACAATCCGCAGAACTGGGCGCAGGTCTATGTACACCTGTGGATTACGGTGAATGGCCAGGACCAGGCACTGACGCAATGGCCCGGGCTGCCGATGGCGGGCCCGGACAGCGACGGCTGGTGGACCCATTACGTGGATCAAGAAGATCTGCACAATGGTGAGATCAATCTGGTATTCAACAGCGGCAATGGCCAGCAGACCGGCGATCAACGCAATATTGCCGAGTCCTCCAGTTTTGTCGGCGGCGCGCGGGAGCCGTGGATGCCGGAAGACGTCGTG
>NZ_DATCMV010000059.1:0-6049 GCF_036563125.1 Microbulbifer sp. | reverse complement strand
AACACGTTTGATGCTGGATGCCTTCCAGTCTTTAATCTCTAAAAAAAGAATGCCTCTTGCGGGGTGCAGAATTATAAAGTCCGGGTAACGGCGCTTCATCCCCAGGGGGATATCAAACCAACAGAGGTAATCATCCTCAAGCAATGCTTCCAGGCGCCGAGCGAAGCGCTTTTCACCTGAGGTCATTTTGGAAAGGCAGGAACTGAGGGCAGGAATTAATTTAGCCATAAAGCCCTCAGTCGCAGTGCGTAAAAAGTAACAGCAGATGATCTTCCTTGATCGATACTCGCATATCCATCTCGATTACAGTGCGTTAGCGCGTATTCGCATCGGCAAATGATTACCACAAAGGGCGAAATTTTTACCCATGACAGGCTCGGATAGCATTTTTTGGCGTGATCATCCGATAACCTGGTCAAATAGTGCTTCGCTCGATAGTATTTGAATTCCTTTTTAAGTCAATGACTTAGGTTCTGCTCACTGAATTGGCGATGATGCAATGCGGTTATCGGGGGTTAAATTGTGCATTTCGGCTAAATGTTAATCAGCGAATAACACATATAAAAAAAGCGAGCCTCGTTAGAGGCTCGCTTTTTAACTTCCGATGTCAGCTTAGACAGTTCTCGGCTATTCGCAGCTTTTACTGCAAAGCGGACTAAAAGGAATCGCCGGGCACCCGCACCCACCCTTCCATCAGAATCCGCGCACTGCGGCTCATGATAGCCTTGGTCGCCGTCCACTCGCCGTTGGCAATTTCCGCTTCCGCGCCGACCCGCAAGGTGCCGGATGGATGGCCGAAGTTCACCACGCTGCGCTCCCCGCCCCCGGCGGCCAGGTTGACCAGGGTGCCGGGAATGGCGGCGGCGGTGCCGATGGCCACCGCGGCGGTGCCCATCATGGCGTGGTGCAGTTTGCCCATGGAGAGCGCGCGCACCAGCAGGTCGATTTCACCCGCGTCCACCTGCTTGCCACTGGAGGCCGCATAGCCCTTGGGCTCCGCGACAAACGCGACCTTGGGGGTATGCTGGCGAGCGGCTGCCTCTTCGACCTTTGCGATCAGGCCCATCTTCACCGCGCCGTGGGCACGGATGGTTTCGAACATGGCGAGCGCCTTGTCGTCACCGTTGATGGCTTCCTGCAGTTCGGTACCGGTGTAACCGATATCCGCGGCATTGACGAAGATGGTGGGGATACCGGCGTTGATCATGGTGGCTTTCAGGGTGCCGACGCCGGGCACTTCCAGGTCGTCCACCAGGTTACCAGTGGGGAACATCGCCCCTTCCCCATCCGCCGGGTCCATGAATTCGATCTGCACTTCTGCCGCGGGGAAGGTGACGCCGTCCAGTTCGAAATCACCGGTCTCCTGAACTTCCCCATTGGTGATGGGTACGTGGGCGATGATGGTTTTCTTGATGTTGGCCTGCCAGATGCGCACGGTGCAGATGCCGTTCGCTGGCACACGCGCTGCATCCACAAAACCGCTGTTGATGGCGAAGGCACCGACGGCGGCGGTGAGGTTGCCGCAGTTGCCGGACCAGTCCACAAACGGCTTGTCGATGGAGACCTGGCCGAACAGGTAATCCACGTCGTGCTCTGGCTGCTCGCTCTTCGACAGGATGACGGTTTTGCTGGTGCTGGAGGTGGCTCCGCCCATGCCGTCGGTCTGCTTGCCGTAGGGATCCGGGCTGCCGATCACCCGCAGCAGGAAGTTGTCGCGCGCGGCGCCCGGAACCTGTGCGGATTCCGGGAGGTCCTGCAGACGGAAGAACACACCCTTGCTGGTGCCGCCACGCATGTAGGTGGCGGGCACTTTGATTTGTGGTGCAAAAGTCATGATCAGGCTGTTGCCTCCGCTTCCAGGAAGTCCTTGGCGAAGCGCTGCAGTACACCGCCGGCCTCATAGATGGAAACTTCTTCTGCGGTATCCAGGCGGCATTTCACCGGCACTTCCACGGTTTCACCATCCTTACGGTGGATCAGCAGCGTGAGGGTTGCGCCCGGGGTGCGCTCGCCCACTACGTCATAGGTTTCGGTGCCGTCGATGCCCAGAGTCGTGCGGGTGGTGCCCGGCAGGAACTCCAGCGGCAGCACGCCCATGCCGATCAGGTTGGTGCGGTGAATACGCTCGAAGCCTTCGGCCACAATCGCTTCCACACCGGCGAGGCGCACGCCCTTGGCGGCCCAGTCGCGCGACGATCCCTGGCCATAGTCGGCGCCGGCGATGATGATCAGCGGCTGCTTGCGGTCCATGTAGGTTTCGATGGCTTCCCACATGCGGGTGACTTTACCTTCCGGCTCAACGCGGGCCAGCGAGCCCTGCTTCACTTCACCGTTCTCGTCGCGCACCATTTCGTTCAACAGTTTCGGGTTGGCGAAGGTGGCGCGCTGGGCGGTGAGGTGATCGCCGCGGTGGGTGGCGTAGGAGTTGAAGTCCTCTTCCGGCAGGCCCATTTTCGCCAGGTATTCACCGGCGGCACTGCTGGCGAGGATCGCGTTGGACGGTGACAGGTGGTCGGTGGTGATGTTGTCACCCAGCACCGCCAGCGGGCGCATGCCTTTCAGCGCGCGCTCACCGGCCAGCGCGCCTTCCCAGTACGGCGGGCGGCGGATGTAGGTGCTCTGCGGGCGCCAGTTGTACAGCGGGTCGCCCTTCTCGGATTCGGCCTTGGCCAAATCGAACATCGGGATGTAGACCTCGCGGAACTGCTCGGGCTTCACGCTCTGTTTGACGATCGCGTCGATCTCTTCGTCGCTCGGCCAGATATCTTTCAGGGTCACCGGGTTGCCGTCTTTGTCGTAACCCAGGGTGTCTTTCTCGATATCGAAGCGGATGGTACCGGCGATGGAATACGCAACTACCAGCGGCGGCGAAGCCAGGAACGCCTGCTTGGCGTAGGGGTGGATACGGCCGTCGAAGTTGCGGTTGCCGGACAGTACGGCGGTGGCGTACAGGTCGCGGTCGATCACTTCTTTCTGGATCACCGGGTCCAGCGCGCCGCTCATGCCGTTACAGGTGGTGCAGGCAAACGCGACCACGTCGAAGCCCAGTTGCTGCAGTTCCGGCAGCAAGTCGGCTTCTTCCAGGTACATTTTTACGGTTTTGGAACCGGGAGCCAGGGAGGTTTTCACCCAGGGCTTGCGGGTCAGGCCGAGCTTGTTGGCGTTGCGCGCAATCAGGCCCGCGGCAATCATGTTGCGCGGGTTGCTGGTGTTGGTGCAGCTGGTGATCGCGGCAATGATCACCGCGCCGTCGGGCATCAGGCCCTCTTCTTCCTTCCAAGCCTTCGCTATTCCACGAGAGCCCAGTTCGGATACCGGCAGCAGTGCGTGCGGGTTGGACGGGCCGGCCAGGTTGCGGGTTACGGAAGACAGGTCGAACTTGAGCACGCGCTCGTATTCGGCGTCTTTCAAGGAATCCGCCCACAGGCCGGTTTCTTTCGCGAATTTTTCTACCAGGGCTACCTGCGCGTCGTCGCGGCCGGTGAGCTTCAGGTAGTCGATGGTCTGCTCGTCGATGGCGAACATACCGGCGGTGGCGCCGTACTCGGGCGTCATGTTGGCGATGGTGGCGCGGTCGCCCAGGCTCAGGCTGGAGGCGCCTTCGCCGTAGAATTCGAGATACGCACCCACTACGCGCTCGCGGCGCAGGAATTCGGTCAGTGCCAGTACCATGTCGGTACCAGTGATGCCGGGCTGCAGTTTGCCGGTCAGTTCGACACCGACGATGTCGGGCAGGCGCATGTAGGAGGCGCGGCCGAGCATGACGCTTTCAGCTTCAAGGCCGCCCACGCCCACGGAGATTACGCCGAGCGCATCCACCATCGGGGTGTGGCTGTCGGTGCCGACGCAGGTATCCGGGAAGGCCACGCCATTCTTCACCTGCACCACCGGAGACATTTTCTCGAGGTTGATCTGGTGCATGATGCCGTTGCCGGGCGGGATTACGTCGACGTTTTCAAACGCGGTTTTGGTCCAGTTGATGAAGTGGAAGCGGTCTTCGTTGCGGCGCTCTTCTACTTCGCGGTTTTTTTCAAACGCGTTTTTTTCAAAACCGGCGTGTTCGACGGCCAGGGAGTGGTCGACGATCAGCTGGGTGGGCACCACCGGGTTTACTTTGGCGGGGTCACCGCCCTGCTCTGCGATGGCGTCGCGCAGGCCGGCGAGGTCCACCAGTGCGGTCTGGCCGAGAATATCGTGGCAGACGACGCGCGCGGGGAACCAGGGGAAATCCAGGTCGCGCTTGCGTTCGATGATCTGCTTGAGGGATTCGGTGAGTTTTTCCGGCTCACAGCGGCGCACCAGGTTTTCGGCGAGGATGCGCGAGGTGTACGGCAGTTTGGCGTAGGCACCCGGTTGGATTTTTTCGACTGCTTCACGTGTGTCGAAAAAATCTAAGTCTGTGCCGGGGAGCTTTTTGCGAAATTCGGTGTTCATTTGGTTCACGCAATCGGGTAGATGGGTGGCGGTGCTGGCACCGGGTAGGGATTTGCTGGACACGCCGTGAACCCATCCATGGGGGCTTGGCTGCGAGATCCCTCTCGCAGACAGTCCAGCAAAACCCGACCCGCTACCGACACCTTCGCGTCAAGTACAGTGCTGCTATTAACGCGCGGCGATCGGAGTCACTTTACGCAGTTCCGGACCGACATATTCCGCGCTCGGGCGGATGATGCGGTTGTCGGCGCGCTGTTCAAACACGTGGGCGGCCCAGCCGGTTACGCGGGACATTACGAAGATCGGCGTAAACAGTTTGGTGGGGATGCCCATGAAGTGGTACGCGGACGCGTGGAAGAAGTCGGCGTTACAGAACAGCTTCTTCTCGCGCCACATGACTTCTTCGCAGCGTACGGAAACCGGGTACAGCACGGTGTCGCCCACGTCGGCGGCCAGTTTTTCGGACCACTGCTTGATGATGGCGTTGCGCGGGTCGGATTCGGTGTAGACCGCGTGACCGAAGCCCATGATCTTTTCTTTGCGCTCGAGCATGCCCAGCAGTTCTTTTTCTGCTTCGTCGGCGGAGGAGAAACGCTCAATCAGTTCCATCGCTGCTTCGTTGGCGCCGCCGTGCAGCGGGCCACGCAGGGAGCCGATGGCGCCGGTGATGCAGCTGAACAGGTCAGACAGGGTGGAGGCACATACGCGCGCGGTGAAGGTGGAGGCGTTGAACTCGTGCTCTGCGTACAGGATCAGGGATACGTTCATTACCTGTGCGTGCAGGTCGTTCGGCTTCTCGTCGCGCAGCATGTGCAGGAAGTGGCCGCCGATGGAATCGTCATCGGTTTCGGTTTCGATGCGCACGCCGTCGTGGGTGAAGCGGTACCAGTAACAGATGATGGACGGGAATGCGGCCAGCAAGCGGTTGGCGCGGTCCTGTTGCTGTGCGAAGGACTCTTCGCCTTCCAGGTTGCCCAGCATGGAGCAGCCGGTACGCATGACATCCATCGGGTGCGCGTCGGCGGGGATGCGCTCGAGTACTTCGCGCAGCGCCAGCGGCAGGCCGCGCATGGTTTTCAGAATGCCTTTGTAGTCCGCCAGCTGAGCGGTGGTGGGCAGTTCGCCGTTGAAAATCAGGTACGCGACTTCTTCGAACTCGCAGTTTTCTGCCAGGTCTTTGACGTCGTAGCCGCAGTAAGTAAGACCGGAACCGGATACGCCTACGGTGGAAAGTGCGGTTTTACCAGCTACCTGGCCGCGCAGGCCTGCTCCGCCAACTTTTTTCTCTGCCATCTCTAGAGTCCTCTTTTCTCGCGAATTATTAATTTAAGAATTTCTACTTCTTGATTTTTACTTCTTGAATAGCGCATCGAGCTTGTCTTCAAACTCGTGGTAGTTCAGGTAGTCATACAGTTCGGCACGGGTCTGCATGGTGTCTACCACGGCCTGCTGGTCGCCATTGGCCAGAATGCTGGTATAGACGTTTTCCGCGGCTTTGTTCATGGCGCGGAACGCAGACAGCGGGTACAGCACCATGTCGGCACCGGATTCCGCGAGTTCTGCCTTGTTGTACAGCTTGGTCTGGCCGAACTCGGTGATGTTGGCAAGAATCGGT
>NZ_DATCMV010000024.1:0-4597 GCF_036563125.1 Microbulbifer sp. | reverse complement strand
CAATGGTCGCCACTTTTGCTCTGATATAGTTTCCAGCGACTTCTGCCCGGTGGGTTTTTCGTCGGAGCAGTTCCTGTGGTATGCCCAACGCCGCGCGGAGTGCTCAGGGAGCGCTTTACCCGGCCATCCTTCCGGGAAGCCCTGACCATGAATAACAATAAGCGAATCCTTACCTGGACGGCCGTTGTCGCCGTCTCCACCCTGTTGACTTCAGTGGCCCATGCGGCGCTACCGGTTGCACAGTTTGATGTGTACCGGATGCCGGAGGGGATTGACCTGCAGATCGATGCGGCCGCCGGTTGGCTGGCCAACGACACTGATGCCGACGGAGATTCACTGAAGGTTGCCTCTGTCGAGCGGCAGCCGCAGTACGGCAGCCTGTCTTGGCGCGATGATGGCTCCTTTACCTACCAACCGGCGCCCGGCTTTACCGGCAATGACCGCGTGCTTTATACGGTGACGGACGGCGAATCAATGTCGCGGCAGGCGGTGGTTATTTTCCATGTTGAACCCGTCAGCGACATGGACAGGACTACACCGGGCGAGTGGCCACTTGTAAACAATAACGCGGCACACTCTGGTCTCCAGCCCGGATTCCTGTGGCAATTGTGGCCAGAGCCGTTGTGGCAAGACAACACCGCGAGAAGTGGCCAGCAGCCAATAGTGACTGGTGGGCAGCTATACCTGCTCGACAGGAATCACGGCATTACTAGTTTGTCAGCCTTCAGTGGCCGCGAGATCTGGTCGCGTGGCTTTCCGATCGGTGAGTTTGCCGGCGGTGCTGCAGTTGCAGGTCGGCAACTACTTTTTCGCTACAGGCAGTTACAGGGTGAAGATTACCTGGCTTCCCTCGATGTGGGCACGGGTGCGCAGCGCTGGATCCGCCAGCTGGAACCGGGTGAGGTCTACCGCTCTTCTCCACCGGTACCCTTCGATGGCCGCGTCTGGCTCAGCAATACTCATCCACAGGATGTGCAGGCTTTTGAAGCAGATGGCGGAGATAATGCGGTTCAGTTTGCCTGGGACTGTTCCGATGCGGAACGCCTAAGCTGGCCGGCGCTCAACGCGGGCAACCTTTATGTTGCCGGTAACGGTTGCCTCGAAGAGCTGGATCCGGCCTCGGGAAACCTTTTGCGGCGCGTTACCTTCCTGGATGACACGCCCGTGCAGCAACTGGTCGTTGATGGTGGTACTGCACTATTGGCAAGTGGCGGTGCGCTGCGCGCGATTGACCTGCAGGACATGGTAGTCCGGTGGACTGCACCGATTAGTTCAACCAGTCCGATCGCTGCGGGAGATGGCTTGGCTTATCTGGTGAGTGGATGGGAACTAGTGATGGTCGGTGTCGACACTGGTGACATCTTGGCACGGTTCAAGCCCGACTTTACCAGTAGAGTCCGCCCCATGTTCAGGCCGGTGTTGACGCATGACAGCGTAATCGTGCCCATGAACGAGAAGATCTATATCCTCGATCGCTTTTCACTGGCACCCCGACATGTCATTGACTTCCCGGCGCGTGCGCTCGCGCTTGCTGACGGGGTGCTCTATGCGGTCGGTGATACGGCACGTGCTTATCGGATCAGTAATTCAACCGCGGCCCCAGATACGGCGCCTGGGGTTATTGCTGTGCCGGAGGACAGGAGAATAGGCCAGGGAGAAAGTTTTACCCTTGACCTGTCGCTTGTGTTTTCCGACGCCGACGGTGATGCGCTGGATTACATCGTGTATACCGAGAGCGGTGGCAGCCTGCTGGAAAGTACCGTCGACGGGGACCAGCTCACGGTTTCCGCCAGGGATTTTCCCGGCAGGGACCGGTTGTTTATCCGAGCCAACGCCCGGGGCCGACTGGCAGAAACTTCACTCCAGATAGAAGTGGTCAACCAAGACATCGCCTTCGAGTTATTCGACGAAAACGGGGTGCCCATTGCCCCCGGGAGTGATGTTGCTGGAATCATCAACGGCAAGGTCACTGTCCGTAAGCACATGGGGCAGCACGCGCAGTTTTACAAAAATTTTCGGGTGCTGAATGTCGATGAACACGGCCACATGGTGAATGCGGATCCCTGGGTGCGGAATTTTACCCTGGATACCCGTGAGTTTTTTGACGGGGAAAACCTGCTCAGTGTGCATGTGCACCCCATGAGCATGCCAGGGGAGCTGTACCGGGCAGATTTCGATGTGGGCGAGATTAGGATTGTCTCCCGCAATAACAACCCGGCCCCGAACGGCGATTTTTACCTCCCGAGAATTCAGTTCGATCGCCGCATGATCGCTACCCGTCCTTCAGCAGATGGCCTGGGAAGTGAATTGTATACCTCCAACTACGGTGCAAGACCGCTGGATGATTCCGGCCCGATGTTCCTTGATAACAGCCCCCATACATCGGCACCGGCGCAGGTCATCCCGCACCTGGGGGCGAGTGTGTTGGGGCGGTTTCGCTGGACAGGGGTGGACCCGCCATTTGCGGACTTTGGGGAAAAAATTTTTGGGCGGGTGAACCTCCTCAATTTCCAGCGGGAGGCACCCTATCCGGCAAAGGTCGTGTTCTTCGTCAATGATTCTGCGGGCCGAGCAAACTACGGTTTTCATCCCTTTATCATGCCCGCCCTGGATCCACTACAACGCCAGGCTTTCCCGCCCGGGGCTTCCAATGTCGAAATCCTGAATCTGGCGCAAGGCGACAGTGTGGTAGTTCCGCCGGGTGGGGCTTTCAAGCTGCTCCTGCATGTCAGTCTCAGCCAGCCCTACCATGAGCATTTCAGTACCCTGCACACTTGGGTGGGTAACCGGGTAGTGGCAGAGTCGAACCTGAGCTCGTTCGCGCGCTATGTACCCGAAGGGGTTACCGACTTTGTGCTTGAAGTCGGGATTCCCGAGTCGCAAATCCAGCTGCTTGAGTCCACCCGATCGACAGGGCATGACACCGCAGCCTTCGCGATCTGGAATGATTTTGTAGATGGCAATGACGAGGTGCTGCCGGTGAGTGAGCATATTCACGTCAGTGCAATACGCTCTACGGATACCGCCGCGCTGTTGCCGGATGCCGATGGTGACGGTATTGGGAACGGGCAAGATAACTGCCCCTACCGGGCAAATACCGGGCAGGAAGACGAGAACGGCGATGGGCGGGGGGACGCCTGTTACGGATATCCTGTGCGCATGCTGGAAGACAGCGTCTACGGCAAGCGCATTGTGGGCGGAGCCTCTTCCGGACGGGATGGTCATGCCCTTTACCAATTTGGCTCAGACCTGCCGTTCCAAAGTAGCGAATGCTTCAGCACATGTACCCAGTTCTGGCCGCCGGCCACGCTAGTGGATCTGGCGGAACTGGATAGCCTGCCGCCGGATCAGGGCTTCGGTGTGCTCGAGCGTGCGGATGGCAGCCTGCAGCTGACGTTCGAGGGCTGGCCACTGTATTTCTACGCATCGGACCTGTCGCCGGGAGAGACCAGCGGTCAGCTGGTCAATGGCGAGTGGTGGCTGGCGAGCGCCGAACCGTTCCAGTATCGGTGGCAACAGCTTGAATACGCGGTTGACGAATCTGCCGGCTATATCGACCTCACCATTTACCGTATGGGCGACTTAGGGGCCGCAAGCAGTGACGTCACGCTCGAAGTGGTAAGCACCGGCCCTCAAGCCACAGTGGAAGACTGGCTGGGCGCTACTGCTGACGACTATGTGCTCGAACAGGTCAGTGTGCATTTTGCAGAGGGCGAGGGGCGGCAGACAGTGCGCCTGTTGATCATCGACGATGACCAGTCAGAGGCTACCGAGGCGGTTTCGATACGCCTGTTGCCCCTATCCACCAGCCCCACATTACTACCGCAAGGCATGGTTACTGTTGTAATTGGTGATGACGATGCCGCCGGGACTGGGGGTGGCAGCGGTTCTGATACTGGTAGTAGCAGTGGTAGCAGCAGCGGTAGTAGCAGCGGTAGTAGCAGTGGTAGTAGCAGCGGTAGTAGCAGTGGTAGTAGCAGTGGTAGTAGCAGTGGTAGTAGCAGCGGCGCAGTTCTCAGCACGGGGAACAATACAACTGTGCAACCACAGCAAAAGCAAGGCAGCGGAGGTGGGAGCAGCAGCGGACCCGGCATGCTGCTGTTGCTGGGTGTCCTGTTGTTGAGCCGCCGTCGGCGCCGCAGGTTGCCCGGAAGGGGCGGCGCCGCGGGTGAATAGAGCTAAATCGGCGCCCCTAGATAGGCAGTGTCATATGACGATAATTCAATAGTTACGAGGGAAGATATAGGGTAGTGCCTGAGGGCAGTCTTTTAGAGCGTTAGCATCTTTAACGATGTCTTGGCCAACCATTGCTACCCGCAGCAGCTTACGATCCAGTACGTTGCCAATTACGATCTGTCCGTTTGCGCAAAATACGAGAACATTTTTCATAGATTTTGTTTGCACACTCCGGAGAATCCGCAGCATTAGTGCGCCCGTGTGGTTGCTCTCGTTAGCTGTCCGCTTGCACCTCTTTCACTTCGGGCAATGAATAGTTGCCATTAAGCACTGACTTTCCAGGGCGGTAGATGCGAAACAGGAAGTTCCAGCCGTCACTGGTGTCCACCCTATTGGGCACATCGCCACAGGCTTTTTCTGC
>NZ_DATCMV010000051.1:0-21973 GCF_036563125.1 Microbulbifer sp. | reverse complement strand
GGCTTTATCGGCGGTATCGCCGGTGCGGGCGCCACCATGCGCACGGTGGTGAATATCCGCTCCGGTGGCCAGACCCGTATTTCCGGTATGGTGCACTCGCTGGTGCTGTTGGCGGTGGCGCTGGGACTCGGCCCATTGGCGGAAAATATCCCTCAGGCAGTGTTGGCGGGTATTCTGGTCAAGGTTGGTCTCGACATCATTGACTGGAAATATCTCAAGCGTGCACACCAAGGGCCCCGTTGGGATCTGCTGCTGATGGTGCTGGTGCTGGGGATGACCGTGTTTGTCGACCTGATCACCGCGGTAGGTGTGGGTGTGGTGTTGGCAGCTCTGGCGTATGTGAAGCAAGTGGCCCGTCTGCAGATTGAGCACCTGCGCAACCTGCCGGAACACCTGGACAGCGAGGAAGACAAGGCCATTCTGCAGCGCAATCGCGAGCGCATCGCGCTGTTCGAGTTCAGCGGCCCGCTGAGCTTCGGTGCGGCGGCGGACCTCGGTCACCACGTGCGCGAACAGAGCAGCGATCAGTCGCAGGTGCTGATTCTGGACTTCTCTTCCGTGCCTTTCCTTGATCTGTCTGCGGCGCTGGCGGTGGAAACCATCGCGTCGGATGCCAAAGATAGTGGTAAGCGCCTGTACCTGGCGGGAATGAATGGCGAGGTGCACAAGGTGTTGAAGGGGTTGAATGGTCGCATCCCGGCCCAGGGTACTTTTGATAGCCTGAGTGAAGCCTTGCGGGCTGCTGAGAAGGCGTTGCTGTCAGCAGAACTCGCTGATGATTGTCACAAAGCGCAACCCGCCGCGGGCTGATCTTTCCGTGTAAAAACCGGGTCGGTTATGCCGGCCTGAATTGAAGAGCGTCTGTCGAGGCCTGTGTTAAAGGGGCTCTCGGCAGGCGCTTTGTTGTATCTGGAGGTCGCGGGGCTTGGTTGGTGCAGGGATCTGTGGGCTGGTGTCAGATAGGAGCTCGCAGTGGCCACTGTATCAGTTCCATTCCGCTCTCATCTGCCCTGATGCACCAACCCTGGCTGCCCCAGTCGCCGAGCACAATGCGCTCTGCGGCTTCGCCATTTACGCTGAGCGCGTGGCGTGCGGGGCGGTGGGTGTGGCCGTGGATCAAAGTGTGAACGCCGTGTTCGGCCATCGCTTTGATCACTTCGTCCGGAGTGACATCCATGATGTCTTCGGCCTTGCGGCTGTTCATGGACTTTGATACAGCGCGAATCTGGGTGGCGATCTGGCGCCGCTCCTCCAGTGGTTTGGCAAGTAGCGCCTGTTGCCACATGGGGTTGCGCGCCTGCTGGCGAAACGCCATGTACTCCTGATCGAGGGTGCACAGGCTGTCACCGTGCATCAGCAGTACGGGCTGGCCGGCGAGTTCGATCACGCTGGGGTCGGGCAACAACTCTGCGCCGCAGCGGTGGGCGTATTCCTCGCCGAGCAGGAAGTCCCGGTTGCCGTGCATGAAATACACGCGCGGGCCGCGGTCGCTATACGCCTTGAGGTGGTGCGCGACTTCCCGGGGCAGGGGGGCGTCATCGTCGTCCCCGATCCATACTTCGAAAAAATCGCCGAGTATGTACAGGGCGTCGGCATTCGCGGCCGGGCCCTGCAGAAAGTCAAAAAAGCCCCGGGTGATATCCGGGCGGGACTCGTCCAGGTGCAGGTCTGAAATAATAAAACTGGCCACTGGAGAACTCCGCCCTGAGGTCTCGTCGATTACTTGTCGGCGTAAGCGTCGGAGATGGTCACACCGGTGATCTCGATGCTCTCGGTGGGTACGTCCTGGTGGAAGCCGTTGCTGCCGGTGGGTACTTCCTTGATCTTGTTCACCACATCCATACCGTCGACCACTTTGCCGAATACACAGTAACCCCAGCCCTGGGCGTCCTTGGAGCGGAAGTTCAGGAAGTCATTGTCCTTCACATTGATGAAGAACTGAGCGGTGGCGGAGTGCGGGTCCATGGTGCGCGCCATGGCGAGGGTGCCAGTGTCGTTCTTCAGGCCGTTGTCTGCTTCGTTTTCAATGGATTCACGGGTCGGCTTCTGGTCCATGTTCGGGGTCATGCCGCCGCCCTGGATCATGAAGTTGTTGATTACCCGGTGGAAGATGGTGCCGGTGTAGAAGTCGTCGCGGCAGTACTGCAGGAAATTCGCGGCGGTCTTCGGAGCCTTGTCAAAGTCCAGTTCGATGGCGATGTCGCCGTGAGTAGTGTGCAGAGTGATCATAAAATGTCCTGTCCGGGGTCGGTTTCGGGCGGCATGATACTCTTATCGCGCTGCCGATCCCAGCCCTGCAGGCGCCGCGCAGGAGCGGCAGCCGGGGCCAATCAAAACCCATGCGGCGGCGGCCATCTGCGTTATAATCCGCCGCTTAGTTCGTACAGCTGTATATAGAGAAAGCTATGACATCCGAGAGCAAGCCCGCTCACTTCTTACAGAACATCATTCGCGAAGATCTGGCCGAGGGCCGGGTCAAGCAGTTGACCACCCGTTTTCCGCCTGAGCCCAACGGCTACCTGCACATTGGTCACGCCAAGTCCATCTGCCTGAATTTTGGCCTGGCGAAGGAGTTCGGCGGTCAGTGCAACCTGCGCTTCGACGACACCAATCCGGCCAAGGAAGATGTTGAGTACGTCGAATCCATCAAGCGCGACGTGGAATGGCTCGGCTTTGAATGGGCCGGTGAGGCGAAATATACCTCGGACTATTTTGACCAGCTGCACCAATGGGCCATCTACCTGATCAAGGAAGGCAAGGCCTACGTTTGCGACCTGTCGGCGGAAGAGGCGCGTGAATACCGCGGCACCCTGAAAGCGCCGGGCAAGAACAGCCCGTATCGCGACCGCTCGGTGGAAGAAAACCTGGATCTGTTCGCGCGCATGACCGCTGGCGAATTCGACGAGGGCAGCTGCAGCCTGCGCGCGAAAATTGATATGGCTGCGCCAAACATCAACCTGCGCGACCCGATCATCTACCGCATCAAGAAGATGGCGCACCACCAGACCGGTGACAAATGGTGTGTCTACCCTAGCTACGACTTCGCCCACGGCCAGTCCGACGCCATTGAGGGTATTAGCCATTCGATCTGTACCCTTGAGTTTGAAGACCACAAGCCGCTCTACAACTGGCTTATTGAAAATCTGCCGGTACCTGCGCGTCCGCGCCAGTACGAGTTTGCCCGTCTGCACTTGAACTACACTGTGGTTTCCAAGCGCAAGCTCAAGCAACTGGTGGATGAAGGTTTCGTGGACGGCTGGGACGATCCACGTATGCCGACCATCTCCGGCCTGCGTCGCCGCGGTGTGACCCCGGCATCGATTCGCCAGTTCTGCGAAATGATCGGGGTTACCCGTGCCGACTCCACCGTGGATGTGGGCATGCTCGAATACGCCATTCGCGACGATCTGGACAAGAACGCCCCCCGCGCCATGTGTGTGATGGAGCCATTGAAGGTCACCCTCACCAACTATCCGGAAGGGCAGCAGGAAATGCTGAGTGCACCCGGCCACCCGGTGCGCGACGACCTGCCGGCGCGGGAACTGCCGTTTACCAAGACGGTGTACATCGAGCAGGAAGACTTCCGCGAGGAAGCCAACAAGAAGTACAAGCGTCTGGTGCTGGGTAAAAAGGTGCGCCTGCGCAACGCCTATGTGATTCAGGGAGACGAGGTTATCAAGAACGAGGCCGGCGAAATCGTTGAGCTGCTGTGTTCCGTGGATCTGGATACCCTGGGTAAAGACCCGGCGGACGGCGTCAAACCCAAGGGCGTGATTCACTGGGTTTCCGCTGACAATAACGTGGATTGTGAAGTGCGCCTCTACGACCGTCTGTTCAATGACGAGTCGCCAGATGTGGGGGACAAGAATTTCCTCGAATCGGTCAATCCGGACAATCTGAAAATCCTGAGCGGCTGTAAGGCTGAGATCGGGCTTGCGCAAGCGCAAGTGGGGCAGGGTTATCAGTTCGAACGCAATGGTTACTTCTGTCGCGATAGCAAATACGGCAGTGCGGAGAAACCGGTTTTCAACCGCACCATCGGGCTGCGTGATTCTTTCGCCAAAGAGCAGGGCAACTGAGTAAGGCGCACTGGCGAATCGCGAGGGGTGGGCGTAGTTAGGCGTCCACCTCACATGAACTCACAGAATAAAGTTAGCGGGAAGAGATGTCTCTCAAACTCTACAACACCTTCTCCGGTGAAAAAGAAGTATTCCAGCCTCTACAGGAAGACCGCGTGCGTATGTACGTGTGTGGCCCCACCGTGTACAACCGCGTGCACATCGGCAACGCGCGCCCGGCGGTGGTTTTTGACACTCTGTACCGGTTATTGAAGACCCAGTACAGCGATGTGGTGTACGCGCGCAATATCACCGATATCGACGACAAGATCATGAAGGCGGCGCGGGAGAATGGTGAGGAAATCGCCGCGCTCAGTGCGCGCTTCGCCCAGGCCTATTTCGAGGATATGCAGGCGCTCAATACCCTGCAGCCGGACGTCACTCCCTATGCCACCGAGCACCTGCCGGAAATGATCGCAATGATCGAACGCCTGGTAGCGAAGGGGCACGCCTACGAGGCTTCCGGGCACGTGCTGTTTGCCGTGGAGTCCATGGAAGACTACGGCAAACTTTCCAAGCGTTCACTCGACGACATGCTCGCTGGTGCGCGCGTGGAAGTGGCTCCCTACAAGAAATACGCCGGTGACTTCGTGCTGTGGAAGCCGTCTGCCGACGATGAGCCGGGCTGGGACAGCCCGTGGGGCCGCGGTCGTCCGGGCTGGCACCTCGAGTGCTCGGCGATGATCAAGAAGCACCTGGGAGAAACCATCGATATTCATGGTGGTGGCCGCGACCTGACCTTCCCGCATCACGAAAATGAGCGCGCCCAGAGCTGCTGCGCTAACGGCGTGGATTTCGTGCGCTACTGGATGCACAACGGCTACGTGAATATCGACGGCGAGAAGATGTCCAAATCCCTGGGCAACTTCCGTATGGTCAACGACCTGTTGCAGCAGTATCCAGGTGAAGTGCTGCGCTTTGCGCTGCTTTCCGCCCATTACCGTTCCGAGCTGAACTTCAGCGCGGACCTGCTGGATCAGGCCTGGCGTACCCTTGATGGTCTGTACGGCGCCCTGCGGGATACGCAGGATGTGACCGCTGCCGAAGT
The DNA here is from genome assembly GCF_036563125.1 of Microbulbifer sp. Classification (GTDB taxonomy): domain Bacteria; phylum Pseudomonadota; class Gammaproteobacteria; order Pseudomonadales; family Cellvibrionaceae; genus Microbulbifer. Next base: position 16,807 of record NZ_DATCMV010000051.1, on the reverse strand, counting down.
GGACCTCAGTGACACGCCGTTTATGGCGGCCCTGAATGACGACCTGAATACCCCCATCGCCATCAGCGAACTGCACCAGTTGGCCCGGGAGCTGAACAAGGCGGCCGATGCTAACAAGCCGGTGCTGAAAGGCCAGTTGCTCGCCGCCGGGGCCTTGCTGGGCATACTGCAGATGGATGCGGAAACCTGGTTTAAGCAGTCCCGCGGCGGTGACGAGATCAGTGAAGACGAAATCGAAGCGCTGATCGCGGAGCGCCAGCAGAGCAAGGTAGACAGAAACTTCGCCCGCGCCGACGAAATCCGTGAGGAACTCAAGGCCAAAGGTGTGGTGCTGGAAGACAGCCGCGAAGGCACCAAGTGGCGCAGGGAGTAATCCTGCCTTTATTTTTCCACCAGCCGGCATGAACCTGCACTGGGCAGACTCATGCCGTGCAAAAACAAAAAATTAAAGCAAAAGAAAACGACCATGAAAAACATCCTGACCATCTTCGCTGCCGCTATCGCCGTTTTTACTCTCACCGCCTGTGAACCCAAGCGTGGTTCCGATGCCTGGTGTAAGAAAATGGACGAAACCCCCAAGGGTGACTGGAGTTTCAAAGACGCCGGTGACTACACCAAATTCTGCGTGCTGAACCAGAAGCCGGAAGAAAACTAACATTCATACCAAGTAAGCGGAAATTTCTGCGTTGTTTTTTGCAGATTCCTACCAGCATTTTTTTCGCCCGCTAACCGGTAAATACCGCGAGCAGGTGGTGGAATGCCTGCGCCTGCTGTACGAGCGGCTGTATACCGCTAAGGCGGATTACGGCGAATCGCTGAACCGCGAGCAGATTCTTGAAATCTTTGCCGAGGCACTGACCCGCGCGCCCCAGCTCGATAGTGAGAGTGACGCTGAAAGCGGTGCGGAGCCAGAAGGGCGCTTTCGCAATCTGCGCGAGCAGGCGGTTTGGGTGCTGAACAGTCTGGTGGAGTTTGGCTGGCTGGAAAAGCTGGTAGATACCACCACGCTTTCTGTTTCATTTCCCTTCAGCCGCCGGGGGCGCCTGTTTACCCAGCCACTGGTGGAACTGAATAGCACCCGTGTGCGCACCCGCCACCGCAATACTCGCAATACCCTGAACGCTCTTGAGGCCTTCAATAGCCGCGGTGAGGTCTATGACCTGATCGATGCCTGGGAGTACTCCGAGCGTATCGTGGCCGACTTCACCGATATGATCGCTGAGCTGGAAGAGCGCAAGCGGGAACTGGTGCGCGAGGTGGAAGCGCAGATACTGGTGCAGCAGGCCACGGAAGAATTCTTTTCATTTATGGAAAGCCGCTTCCAGCCGGACCTGGCCATCCGCCTTTCCGCCGACAGTGTGGAAAAGCACCGCGATAGTATCAGCCGTGTCATCGGCCAGATTCGTCGCAAGGAAAACAGTAGCAAGGCCGAGTGGGAGCGCCGTCTGCGTCAGCAGTTACCAGAGCTCTACAGCGAGGGGCAATCGGTGCTCTGGCTGATGCTCGACACCATCGAAGATCGCATGCGCCGCGCCTGTGAAGTGAAGTTGCCGGCACTGCGCCACGCCCTGCAGGGTTTCACCAAACGGGCGGAAATCATCATTCGCCAGCTGAGCTATCTGCAAAGCCACACCGAGGGCGCATTCACCGATCTGTGCCAGGATCTTGGCAAGGCAAGCAATCGCGACGCACTGCTGACACAGCTCGGTGATCACCTGGCGTCTTTCCAGCTGCGTCTGTTCGACCCGAAGCAGACCCAGCTCTGGCAGCGCAGCCGCCGGGCACCGGTGAACACCCTTGTAGAAGACGAGGCGCCCATCAGCGACGACAGCCAGCGGGAAATTGTCCTGCAACAGTTGCTGGATCAGGCGTTCAATTTCAACGGAAGTGACCTGCGCAACTATCTGAAATCCGCGCTGGGAAGCGGGCAGCAGGTCCGCAGTCGCGACCTGCCGCTCAATAATGCCCGCGACCTACTGGCTATGAGCCACGCGCTGGAAGCCGCAGCGGTATCCCAGGACGGCAGTGGCCCGTTCGTGGAAGTAACCTTTACTGGCGAAGTGGCGAGTAACGACTACTTCGAGCAATTTGACGAATACACGCTTGAGTTGAAAAACCGTGATTGAACAGGCTTTGGAAGAGGCGCTGACCCAGTGTCGGCTGACCCGCAATGAATTTTCCGAACTGTTGGTGCGCCTGCTGGATTACGGCGTAATCTGCCGCGATGAAAGCAATGTGGAAACGGTGCTCTACGATCGTTTCCAGCGCTGCGAATCGTTGATTCGCGAGTGGATTGCTCCGCTCGGACTGCGCTTGCAGCACGATAATCGCTTCCAGTTTATTCGCGTGTATCCGCCTGGTGCTGAAGTGCCGGGGATGCCGGATCAGGAAGAACCCCATCACGGCGGCTTCCGCGCGCGCCTGACCCAGCAGGAAGTGGCCGCGATTCTGGTGCTGCGGGTTGAATACGACAAATCCCTGAGGGAAGGGCAGGTGGATGATCAGGGCTGTGTGGCCCTGACACTGGAGGCGCTGGAGCTCGGCATGCGCAATCTGCTGAAAATGTCGCTGCCGGACAAGCATGTGGAGCGCAAGCAGTTGCTGAAAAAACTGCGGCAGCTGCGCCTGATCCAGTTCCAGGGTGAAGACAGTGATGTGGTCGTCGACATCCTGTTGCGGGTGCGCCCCACCATTGCCCAGTTCGTATCCGAAACTGCGCTTGAGCAATTACTCAGCGAGCCTGAAAAAAACGAAGCGGATAGCGAGCGGCTTACACCGGTCAGTGAAGACCACAGTTTGTTTGCTGAAACCGAACACTAAATTTTCCTGTCGAGCATTCGAAACGTATGTTTCTGAAAAAACTCATCCTGATCAACTGGGGCAATATTCCCCAGCTGGAATATGATTTCGGGCCCATCAACCTGTTTTCCGGTGGTAACGGCTCTGGGAAAACCACTGCGGCGGATGCGATCCAGACTCTGATGACCGCGGCCCACGACACCCTGTTTACCTTTAACCCGGGACAGGATGAAACCACCCAGCGCGGGCGCGGTGGCAAGCAGGTGCGGACCCTGGCTTCCTATGTACTCGGTTGTGACGACGGCAGCTACGCGCGGCTACAAACCACGGACTGCTACATTGCTGGTGTCTTCCACCCCACCGAGGGCGAAGACGGAGAGCCGTTCACGGCGATCATGGGTATCCGCGCGCATCTGGATACCAGTGCCAAGCCGGCACAGGCGCGTCAGGAAAGCCTGAAGTTTTTTGTAATCCCCGGCGAACAGCTGTCCATGGGCGATTTCGTCAAGGAATACCAGGACGGCAAGCACCTGCTGCCGCTGGATCGCTTTTACAGTGTGGTCGGTAAACAGTTCGACAAGGTCGAGCAGTACGACAAGAAAAAGGCCTACCTGCGTCGCCTCTACGGCGCACTGCGCGGGCGCAAAGATGCGGTACCGGATCGCGAGGCCACCCATGCCGCGCGCACCTTTGCCAACTTCATGGCCTACAAGCCGGTAAAGAGCATCAACGATTTCGTCGCCCAGGAAGTGCTGGAAAAGCGCGACCTCGGCGAGGCCATCCGCTCCGTGTCCGAATTGATGAAAACCATCCACGGTATGGAGCAGGAAGCGCGGGAGATCGTCGATCGTGTCGACAGCCTGCAGCGCATCGGCGAATCCGCGGACATGTACACCGGGCAGTGGCTGCAGTTGCGGGTGCAGGAATATCTACAGGCCAAGCACCAGCAGCTGCGGGTGCAGAAGACCTATCTTGAGGGCAAGAACCGGCAGAAGGATACCCGTGCCGAACTGGAGCGCACCGGGCAGGAAATCCAGCTGTCGGAAAGTCGCGCGCGCCTGCTGAATGAGCAGCTGGTGTCAATCCAGGCCCAACGCCAGGGTATCGCCGCATTGCGCAGCAAGGATGAGCTCGACCAGAAAGTCGCCGAAGCAAACCGTGTGCTGTCTTCCCTGGGGGCACCGCTGGCCGCCCAGCAACAGGTTTTTGCGGCCAACCAGGCCGCTGCCGGCGATCTGCTATCGCTGCTGAACAGCACTTCGGTGTCTCTGGAAATCCCTGCATTCAGCGACGGTGGCTTGCTCAAATCCCTCAAAGCAGTAGCCCGCGGCGATGATCTGCCGCAATTGCAGGGATTGCTAGGCAAGGACTGGATTGACCTCTCCGCGCAGGAATCCCTGCGGGAGCAGGTGGCGGATGTAGAGGCCCTGCAGAATCGCCTGGTTCAGCAGATGACCGATGCCGACCAGGGTCAGGTTACCCTGCGGGATCTGGTGAATGACCTGGTTTCCCGCGGTGAGCAGAAGACCCAGCAGTTGCAAAAAGCACTGCAGGTGCAGGAATCCCGAATTCACTATCTGCAGTCCAACCGCGTGCACTATCCGGCCTATGTAGATCAGGCGCTGGCGGCTATTCGTGAGCAGTGTCCGCAGGCAGAACCCCAGGTGCTGTGTGATTTCGTCGAGGTGCTCGACGAGCGCTGGCAGATGGCGGTGGAGGGCTACCTCGGTGGAGCGCGATTCTCCATCATTGTCGATGCCAATTACGAGGCTGAGGCCATCAGTATTGTGCGCGCAATGCCGGGCAGGAATAACCGGGCAAGGGTGATTCAGGGTGACAAGGCAAGGCGCGATGCCGAGCGTATGGAGATCCCGAAAAAATCCATCATTGAGTTGATGTCGTTCAATCATAAAACCGCGGAATACTATCTGCGTGCATCCTATGGCTCCGTATTGCAGGTGCGGGATGCGGACGAACTGCGCGGAACCCGTCGCGGCCTCACGCCGGAAGGGCTGGCCAGTGGCAACTACAGCATGTGGCGCAGCGATATCGACGATGGCGAGCTGGTGTTTGGCCAGGGCGCGCGGGCGCGTGCACTGGCAGCCCAGGAGCGGGCCATGCGCCAGCTGCTGAAAGAGGCCACCCAGATCAACGAGCACCAGCAACAGCTGCGCAAACTCGCGCAGGCAGTGCGCAGCCTGACCTCGCTGAAATTGCTGGAGTCCGTGGATGTTGCGCTGAATGCACAGCGGCAGCGTCGCAATGCAGAGCAGGCATTGGCCAATCTGGATCTCGACGATGGTATCGAGCTGGAGCGGCAGGCCAATGAACTGCACGAGAAACTGGATGCAGAGCGGCAGCAGAGCGCCAGCCTGCAGAAGCTGGTGGGCAAGCTCGAGACCAATCTCGACAGTATCGCCAAGCAGTTGAATGCGCTTTCGGCACAGCTGGACCAGTTGGATGAAGAGCTGTCTGATCGCGAAGCCGCGGTACAGCGCATTGTGCAGATTGCACCGGAGTTCGATGCCGAGGCCGCATTGCTGAATGCCGATGAGCAGGCTGCGCGGGCCGGTGATGGTTTCGATTTTGCGCGGGATGTGAGCGAGTGGCAGGGGCTGTTGCAGAAATACAGCCACCAGCTGCTAAAGGCGGTAATGGACTACAACAGTTGCAGCAGTACCGGCGATACCCTTTCGTTTGATCCAGATTTTGCCGGCGGCCACAACGAGGGCCAGTTCAAGCTGGTGTGCCAGCTGGTGGAGCAGGTCACCGCGCTGCGCAATCGCCTGAAAAACAATCTGCTGGTGGACCGTCACGAGCAACTGCTGGCGCTGAAGAAATCGTTCAACACCACATTTGTGACGCACCTGTGCCACGCGATTTACCAGTCGATCAATGATGGCAAGCGGGTGCTGGATGATCTGAACCAGGAGCTGGAGCATCACCGTTTCGGCGCGGACCGCGAGCGTTTCCGGTTCGATTACCGCTGGGTGCCGGAATTCAAGGAGTACTGGAATTTCTTCAAGGCGGTGATTGAGTTGCCGAATCTGGGGGAAGAGCAGAGTCTGTTTGATGCGGAGCTCTCACCCAAGCACCAACAGGTGCGGGATCGCCTGCTGAATATGCTACTGAGCGAAGACGAGCAGCTGGCCCGCCGCGAGCTGGACCGTATCAGTGACTATCGCAATTACCGCAACTACGAAATTTTCAAGGAGCCCGAAGGCAAGGAGCCCATTGCGCTCAGCCAGTACGGCACCGGCTCCGGTGGCCAGCTGGAAACCCCGGCCTATATCATCCGCTCCGCGGCGGTGACTTCCGCCTTCCGCTTCAACGATGGCAGCAGTCACCTGAAGATGGTGTTGGTGGATGAGGCGTTCTCGAAAATGGATGAATCCCGTTCGCGGGAAGTGATCCGCTACCTGACTGAAACCCTGGGGCTGCAGCTGTTGTTCATCATGCCAAGCAGCAAGTCCGGTCCGTTTATGGACCTGATCTCCAACCAGTTCGTGTTTAGCAAGTGCCCGAGTCCGAAACCCATCGGTGAGTTGAAAACCCGCGTGTATGTAGACCGCAAGGTGTGCAATCAGGAGAAAATCGCCGCACTCTGGGCTAATCACCGCCGTACCATTCGCCAGCAGGCGAGCCTTGAGTTTCTGGATATGCTGGAGGCGGCAGAAAATTAAACGGCAGCTGATTGAATAGCAGCGGCCTTGTGGGTCACTGATTGAACTTGCGTTTTACGCGCCAGTTCGCGGAAGATATCCTTGGTTCCGCTAGTATTCGGCGGGCTAATAACATTTTCGCGCTTGAGCAGGGGAGGCTTGGATGCGTCAGTTTTCGATTTTGTTGATCTTCGTGGTGGCTTTCGGGAGTGCCGCGGTGCTGTATGAGCAGGAAAGTCGCAAGGTGAAGGGCGTGTTGTCCCAGATCACCGATCTGCAGGCCAAGGTGGGTGATATGCAGGCCGAGATTAATCGGCTGAATGCAGAACTTGAAGCGGTAAAGCTGGCAGAGCGGCGGCGGCCGAATCTGAACACTATCGCCAGTCGTGTGCTGCACAATGAGCCCGCCAAACCGGTAGCGACTTCCGCTGCAGGTGGCAGTTCATCCAGCGCCAGTCAGCGTGGCCTGGTGGCCGGTGATGTTACCGCTTCCGCTCCGGCCATTCGCGGTCGCGAAGCTGCCGACGAGAGCGAGTGGGCCAAGCCCACGGTAGATGCCGAGGTGCGCGAGTCGCAGGCTGCGAACGGAGCCGAATCCGTGGCAGACCCGTATCGCTAAATCTTATCCGGCAGCGATTTCGCAAGTGTTTACAAACAAGCCCGCTGATCCAGCGGGCTTTTAATTTCGAGTCTCTGGAAATTTAAGTAACTGGAGTCTGTTATGACGGTGACTGCGTTTTACCAATCCCTGTGTGAGCAGCTGTCTGGCTTGCTGTCCGATGAGCGCGACTGGCTGGCGAATACGGCCAATGCCAGCGCATTGCTGTTTCTGGAACTCCCGGATATCAACTGGGCCGGGTTTTATTTCCTTCATGGTGATGAGCTGCGTCTGGGGCCATTCCAGGGTAAGCCTGCCTGTACCCGTATCCCGGTAGGTGCGGGTGTTTGTGGTACTGCCGTCGAAACAAGCCAATCCCAATTGGTGGAAGATGTCCATCAGTTCCCGGGTCATATCGCCTGTGATGCGGTTTCGGCGTCCGAGGTTGTGGTGCCCCTTTATAATGGTGATCGCTGCATAGGTGTGTTGGATATCGATAGCCCGCAGGTGGCGAGGTTTACCGAGCAGGATCTCGCTGGTATCGAGGCATTTGCGCAAATCCTGCTGCAACATTCCGACCTGCCGGCCGGGTAAGCAGGGTAAGGCTCAGGGATGGCGTTGATCTGGCAGAAGCAGGTTGGGGCGAACCGTTATGAGGTCCGGACCCACGGGGCGACGGTGCGTCTCTACAGCAACGGTGTGTTCCATTCACAGTGGAACCCGAATGATCCACTCAAGGGGTCGCTGTGGGAGCTGTTGTTACTGCCGGCTTTTTTTCTGCCGCAGGGCAGGGTACAGCGAGTGCTGATTCTCGGGGTGGGCGGGGGCGCGCTGATACGGTTATTACAGCGCTTTGTTCAGCCTGAGCGTATAGTCGGGGTGGATATAGACCGCCATCACCTTACCGTTGCGAAAAGGTTCTTCGGGGTCAGTGGGGCCACTTTGGTTTGTGCCGATGCGCGGGAATTCGTGGCAGAGCTCTCTGCTGACGGTGAATCGGAGCCTTTTGATCTGATCGTGGATGATCTGTTCGGGCACATCGAGGGCGTAGCGGAGCGGGCAGTTGCCGCAGACAATTCCTGGTGTCGCCAGCTGCTGGAGCTGCTCGCTCCAGGTGGCCTGCTGGTCAGTAATTTTGGCTGTCGGCGCGAGCTGTTGCAGAGTGGCTGGCGCGCACCGGAAATACGCGCGCGTTTGCAGAGTGCCTATTGTGCGGATCTTCCCGGGTATGAAAATTGCGTTGGGGTTTTCAGCCCCGAGCCGCTTTCCCGCTCACTGTTGACCGAATGGGCGCCCGCCCAAATCAATCCTTCCAATCCCTCCCGCAGGCTGCAAGCACGGCTGCGGATCCTTCGCTGAGCCGGTTGTTTAGGGCCATCTTCCGAAGTGAACGGTCGGGCAAATCCCGATTGGCGTCTGAATGATCCATGAGTCTATACTGATTTTTAGACAGTTATTTTCCCGGGATCAGTTGATGCGGTACAAGACCTTGGAAGATGTGATTCAGGAGGGAAGGGAGTTTCACCTGAAGTTGAGCCGGCAATATGAAGAATTCGAATTAGTGGCCGCGAACGCGCGGGCGATTCTGTTGCTGGATCAGTTGAAGCGGCGGGAGTTGTCCATGACTCACACGCTGGAAAATTTCCGCGAGGATATCGGTGAAGGTGCCCTGCATACCTGGGTCCAGTTCGCCCCTGAAGGACGGGAGCCAGAGCTCTTGCAGCGCCTGCGCAATATCGATGTCAGTGACGTGGATGCGATTGGCCAGGTGGCGATGGATATTGAAATCTATCTGGCCGATCAGTACCGGGACCTGCTGCTGATCGCGGATACCCCGAGTGCCAAGCACGCGCTGGAGCGATTGCTGGAGCTTGAACAGTTGGAGGAACATACCTTGTCCACCAATCTGTTCAATCTGCGGGATATGTAAGTTTTACTTGCCCAACAGGTAAACGCAGAATCCTTTTTCTCTGCTCAGCAGTTGCAATTGCTGGAACAGTCCTTCGGCCTTTCTGCTGACAGGGATAAATTCATTGACCACAAATAAGGCCAGACCTTTGGCCTTCAGTATGCGTGCCGCCTGTTGCAGAAAGCGGTCGGTAAGATCGCCTTCCACCTGGAAACCCTGGTGGAAGGGGGGGTTGCAGATCAGAAAATCGGCAGAGCCCGATTCGATTTCACTGCCGGCATCACCCGCGCTCACACTTCCGTGAATATTAAGTGCCTGGAAATTTTCTCTACAGGCGAGAATCGCTGCCGCGTTGTTGTCCGAAGCGCGAATGTGCAGCTGCTCTGGTGCGGTCGCCAGGTCTGCCGCTTGGACACTGAGATATCCGTAGCCGCAGCCGAGATCAACGATACGCACTTCACCGTTTTTTTCTGTTGGCAGGAATTTAGGGAGCAGGCTGGCCAGCAGTGCACTGCCGACATCTATCTTGTTCCAGCCAAACAGCCCGGGCTTTGACCAGAGGCCGCCCAGTGCATCCGGCTGGCGAAGGTTGGTGTAATCACTGTCATCCAGTGTTGCGCCAGCTTTGGTTTCGTCAAAGCGGTTAACACTCAGGTAGTCGTTGCCATGCTTCTGCAGCTGTTTGGCGCAACCCAGTCTCGCAGCGGCTTTTTGCGCGTAGGTTTTTATGCCGCTGGATTTCGCGCCCAAAAGTAGCAGCTCTCCGCCAGCCAGCAGCGTTTCCACCGCTGAATTAATGACGTGATGTACCGCGGCCTTTTCCTTGGATACGGGATACACGATACGGGAATATTTTTCGCCGTTGGTGGTCAGGTCAAAATCATTGAATTGCGCTGCGATACCCAGCGCTTCTGCGGCGTGGACAATGTCCCAGCGATTGCTGAGCAGTTTGCCGGTAAACTGGATGCCGGGCACCAGTAGCATTTTGCTATTTTCGTCAGCAATCCAGAGTGCGTTTTGGTCGCAATCTCGCAGTGTTTGTGAGAGCAGGGTTTGCATGTCCGGGAATCTTTTTGTGGGTGCTGCTGTGACGCGATCAATCCGTATCGGATTCATGCGTGTCGGGTTCGTGCAATTCCGATCCACCGACGCTGGCGACTTCTTCTGCACTGAGCGGCCTGTATTCACCTTCGGTGAGTTCTTCATCCATCACTATGTCGCCGATGCGCTCACGATGTAGTTCCAGCACGCGATTGCCGAGCGCCGCAAACATGCGCTTGACCTGATGGTAGCGTCCCTCGCTGATGGTGATCCGCACCTCATTGCGGTAGAGGATTTCCAGTTCAGCGGGCTTGGTGCGCTTCTTCTCATTGTTCAGCCAGATACCTTTGGCGAACTTATCGATTGCGCTTTCATCAATGGGGTCCGCAAGGTGCGCGTAGTAGGTCTTGGCGCAGTGATGGCGGGGTGACGTGATCCGGTGGGACCATTGGCCATTGTCGGTGATCAGCACCAGACCGGTAGTGTCTATATCCAGGCGGCCAGCAATATGCAGTTTGTGCTTGTTGGGCTCATCCAGCAGGTCGAGCACCGTGGGGTGCTCGCCATCTTTGGTTGCGCAGACATAGCCCAGCGGCTTGTTCAGCATAAAGTAGCGCGGTCCCGCCTCCGTGAGCAGGTCGCCGTCCAGGCAGAGTTCATCGAACTCGTGAACTTTGACCGAGGGGTCGGTCACCGTAACGCCGTTGACGGTGATCCGCTGCTGCTTTGCCGCCCGCTTTACTTCCGTCCGCGACAGGTCGGTGACCTGGCTGATCGCCTTGTCGAGGCGCAGGGTTTTACCGTCAGCCAATCTTCTTCTCACCGGAATCAACGGACTGATAGATAAGGGTGTTAATGGTCATCGGGCCGACACCACCCGGTACCGGGGTATAGGCTGCGACGCGATCCACCAGCGGGCCGAGCTCGATATCGCCGACACCGCCGGGGTGGTAGCCGGCATCCACAACCACCGCGCCGTCTTTGATCCACTCGGCCTTGATAAACTCTGGGCGGCCAACAGCGCCAACAATGATGTCGGCACGGCGAATGTGATCCGCCAGATCCTTGGTGCGGGAGTGGCAAATAGTGACGGTAGCGTTGGCGTTCAGCAGCATGGCTGCCATGGGTTTGCCGAGAATCGGGCTGCGGCCGACAACTACGGCATGCTTGCCTTCAAATTCGATGTCGTAGGCTTCCAGCAGACGCATGATGCCTTTTGGGGTCGCGCAACCATAGGCTTCTTCACCCATCGCCATGCGGCCGAAGCCGAGACAGGTCACACCGTCGACATCCTTTTCCAGTGCGATCGCGTCGAAGCACGCGCGCTCATCGATCTGCTCCGGCACCGGATGCTGCAACAGAATGCCGTGGACATTCGGGTTGGCATTCAGCTCTTCAATTTTTGCCAGCAGCTCCTCGGTAGTAGTGAAGGAGGGCAGCTCTACCTGCAGCGAATCCATGCCGATGCGGCGACAGGCGTTGCCCTTCATCTTTACGTAGGTAGCGGAAGCTGGATCATCACCCACCAGAATGGTGGCAAGGATCGGCGTCTGGCCGCCGCTTTTTTCTTTCAGCGCAGCAACACGCGTGGAGAGCTCTTCTTCGGTTTTCTGGGCAAGGGCCTTGCCGTCCAGAACCAGTGCAGACATAGAAATATCTCAACTTGATCGATGAGCCGTGCGCCAGAATTGGGCAGGCTCTAGTGGAGGTTGTGTGGAAGCTTAATGAAAGGGCGCTATTTTCGCACAGGCAGCAAACAATTTCCCTATAGAGTAAGCCGCGAGAACCGCGTAGCCGGGAGCGGATGTGTGAAAGGTTAAATTTCTTTAAAAATAATAGCTTAGCGCCGTTGACACCCCCGGGGGCCGCAAGTAATATGCGCGCTCTCTCACGGGGTCAGCCCCTAAGGGAATCGGGGCATAGCGCAGTCTGGTAGCGCGCCTGCTTTGGGAGCAGGATGTCGGGGGTTCGAATCCCTCTGCCCCGACCAGATTACCGGGTTTTCTTGCGCCCGTAGCTCAGCTGGATAGAGCATCCGCCTTCTAAGCGGATGGTCGCAGGTTCGAGTCCTGCCGGGCGTGCCATTATATAAATGGTGGCTGCGAGCTTGGTGGACTTGTTTGGTCTGCTGCTAGCTTTAAACGCAGGACTATTCCGGCCCATCGGTGTAGCTGATGGGCGTCAAAATCGAAGCTAAGCAGCGATTTTGACTCTGCCAGGCTTTGCGTCAGGCAGGAATATTGGTGTCGCCACAAGGCATCAATTAAAACTTTATCAATGGTGGCCGTAGCTCAGTTGGTAGAGCACAGGATTGTGGCTCCTGAGGTCGCGGGTTCGATCCCCGTCGGCCACCCCATATTTGACCTTTATTGGTCCCTTGAACCCGGCTTTATGCCGGGTTTTTTGGTTTTGGTGATTTATTGTTCTATGGGTTGCCTTTACCTGGGTTAGGGCAATCTAGGATAATGCGCGCCAGCTTATTGATTTCGGTCGTGGATTTGGCCGGATTTAACCATTTGGTAGTTAGGGGAAGAGACGTGACGGAAGTAGTAGAGCGCAAGGCAACCAATGTTCACTGGCACGACGGAGAGGTAACCCGTGGTGACCGTGCTGCAATGCTGGGCCATAAGGGCGTGACCTTGTGGTTTACCGGTCTTTCCGGCTCTGGCAAAAGCACCGTAGCGGTTGCGGTGGAAAAGGCGCTTACTGCTCGTGGCGTGCTGAGTTATCGCCTGGATGGTGACAATATCCGCCTCGGCATCAATTCCAACCTGGGTTTCTCTGCGGAAGACCGCCAGGAAAATATCCGTCGTGTGGGCGAGATTTCCAAGCTGTTTGCAGACACCGGGGTGGTTGTATTGAGCAGCTTTATCAGCCCGTATTCTGAAGACCGCGCTTTGGTGCGGAAGGTGCACGAAGAGGGCGACCTTCCTTTTATGGAAGTCTTTATTGACTGCTCCCTGGAAGCGGCAGAAGAGCGCGATCCTAAGGGGCTTTACAAGAAAGCTCGCGCCGGTGAAATTCGTGGCTTCACTGGTATTGATGACCCCTATGAAGCACCGATAAATCCGGAGCTTCACCTGCGCACCGACCAGATGACTCTGGAAGAGGAAGTGGAAGCAGTGATCAAGTCCCTCCAGGAGCGCGGCATCATCGTCTGACCCTCGCCTTATTGGCAGTCCGTCGCTTAATTTCTCGATGTGCTGCCAATTACCCGTTCCGGGGCAAATAATTGCCCGATTGCCCCGGAATTTCTTATTTCTATTCTTTGTGTTCTCTGTTCCAGCGGTCTAAATTTTAAACGACTTTTTCCGCAGTATTTTCTTCGAGTTTACTCGCCCGCCAAGTCTCCGACGCTTTTCCCGGCGCCACATATACTGTTGCTGTGCCACTTCAATTGCTTGATCTGACTGTCGATACAGATTGACCGTGAACTGTTTTGGCGCAGGGAAAAGACCTAATGACGTATGGAGGCGTATATGGCTTGGAGTGCAAGGAGCATCTCTGTGCGGCGGTTCAGCACTCGGCGAATAGTGACCGCCGTAGTGGCCTCATTTTTTGTGCTACTCGGTCTAGGCTGCTGGTTCATTTATGAAAAATTACCCCGAATCCCCGGTGTCCCCAAGGCGCCTGTAGTAGGTGTACCAGCAGGAGCGCTGGATCATGCCCCCAAGCCGGCTTACGCTGGTGAACACCCACGCAAGAGCGGTCGCCCCGCTGAATACTTTCCCTTCCCCATCGCTATTGGTGAAACCGGACCGGTAGAAACCTTATTTTCAGGTCCGTCCACCTATCCGTTTTTGTGCGGTGAAAATTCCGTTACAAAAGTTCAGCCTTTGGTGGATAACCACAGTGGGGAAGGTGTTCCTGTATTTTCCCTGGATGAAAAAGGAAAGCAGACCGATGTAGTAGTCGGTTACAGTCGTGACTGCAGTCACACCACCGCGGTTTCCTACTTTTATCGCAGCACGCTGGATGGATTGTTTTACCCTCTGGAAAAAGCGAAAAATGATATCGATCAAGTAACGGTCAACGGCAAAACAACGGATTTTGTAGTACGCCTGGAAACCGGAACCATTAACCGCTTTTTCTATGCGATTGCCGTATTGCGCGGAGATGGGGAAACTGCCGATAAACCAACAGCCAGCAATTGGAACCGCCGGTTGATCTATCAGTTTCGCGGCGGTGTTGGTATCGGACGCCGTCAGGGCGATATATCGCGGAAGTCGATTATCGATCGCCGTGAGGATCAACTTGCTCGCGGCTACGCTGTGGTTTATTCGACCGCAAATCAAACCAGCAATCACTACAATATCTGGCTGGCGGAGGACACCGCGCGTCGCCTGAAAAAACAATTCGCGGCACTTTATGCGGAGCCCATGTATACCGTGGGTATCGGAGGTTCTGGCGGGGCGATCCAGCAATACTTGCTCGCGCAAAACGCCCCCGGTGTTCTCGATGCCGCGCTTCCACTGTATTCCTATCCAGACATGGTTAGCCAGACCATCTATGTATTTGACTGCGAGCCACTGGAATACTTTTTCGATGTGGTTTCCGCAGAAGACCCGCGCTGGAGAGATGTGACGGAACGTGAGGAAATTATCGGCCTTGCATCTCAAAAAAAATTCGAACATCGATTCAAGGCTCTGGAAAATGCGGCCTCCCTGTTTGATGGACGCTATCGTGGTGTAGCTGATGGTGCATCGGAATGTGTGCAGGGCTGGCGCGGCCTGGTGCCATTGGTAAACAACCCAAACTTTGTGCATTTCAGCAAGAGTTTCGCTGATTCTGTCGCAAACTCTACTCACTGGACGCACTGGGAAGATCTGCGTGATTTTTACGGTGCAGGCCAGGATGGGTATGCCAATAGTGCCTGGGATAACCAGGGTGTTCAGTACGGCCTGGAAGCCCTGAAGCAGGGGGAGATCAGCGTAGATGAATTCCTGCGTATGAATGCCACTATTGGTGGCTGGAAAACACCGACAGAACAGGGTGGTGAAAAGCTCTGGTTTATGAATGGTGAGCTGTTTCCGGTGGAGCTCTCGGTATGGAGTGAGCAGAACATGAATCTCGGCAATCTGGATAATCCCGCGCCGAGAAGTGTCGCCAGCGTACAAGCCATCGAGGGAATTTATCGCTCCGGTCATGTCTTTCTCGGTGACGTGGAAATTCCGATTCTGGACGTGCGCCACTATCTCGAGGGCGAGCTGGATATGCACCACAGCCTGGCGTCCTTTGCCAGCCGCGAGCGTATCCGCCACGCCCGCGGCCATGCGGATAACCAGCTGATATGGATGAGCCACAAGAGCTACAACCCTATCGACGAGGCGCTGGACATTATCGATCACTGGATGCAGAAAATTATCGAGCACCCTGAGCTGGGCGTTGCGGGCAACAAGCCGGTGGAGGCCAGCGATCGCTGTTTTGATAAGGATGGCAATGTTATTGCCGCAGGCCCCAACGTTTGGGACGGTGAGTGGAACCACAAGTCAGACGGTGCCTGTATGCAAACGTATCCAATCTACAGTACTTCACGCCAGGTAGCGGGCGGCCCAATCACCGGTGATATCTTCAAGTGCGAACTACAGCCTCTTGAGCGAGCGATTGCCAAGAATATCTACGGTTCAGCGTCAACTGCGATTGTTGAGCGCATTGAAGATATGCGCAGAATCTTCCCGGACGGCGTCTGTAACTTCAACGCGCCGGATGTGGGGCGTCCAAAAGAGCGACTGATTCAGCATGGCGGTGATGTCATCATTGCCGGACGTTCTGTTAGTGCGGACTATCGCCAGTTACCAGAGGATGTTGCCCAAGAGCGGGAAAAGCCACAAGACGAGGTTCAACCGACTCCGGTTTCTGCAAAAGGGGAAGGTGTGGGCATGGACTGAGCTGAGGCTGCTTTCACGTATTGCCCGATAGTGCGGCGAACTAGTCATTATCACGAGGGATCCCCAGCTCGGTTGAAAAAAAGAACAGAGGAAATATTTTGGAAATTTTGGCGCGTTTTTTGTTGACACAAAATTACGTTCGAGTATGATGCGCCTCGCTCAAGGGGGAAGCCCAAGAGCAAAACGGAAGGTTCAGCGAGATTATCAATATCATCGCAGGCCACCGAAGGGTGGTTAGCTCAGTTGGTAGAGCGGCGCCCTTACAAGGCGTAGGTCACAGGTTCGACCCCTGTACCACCCACCATTAATCCGCCGGGAGCGGATTAAGACGACGAAGTCGCCCGTAGGGCGAGTGCCAGGAAGGCACGAGTCACTTCCCTCTCTGGAAGTACTACCGCGGACCGGTAGTTCAGTTGGTTAGAATGCCGGCCTGTCACGCCGGAGGTCGCGGGTTCGAGTCCCGTCCGGTCCGCCAGATACAAAAAAGGCCCTGTTCGAAAGAACAGGGCCTTTTTTGTATCTGCGTTTTGTCTGGAGTTGGCGGCTCACTCGCTGATTTAGCGCTGTCGATTGCCATAAGTCCGAATTTCAACTAAATTTGGTCATGTGTCCATAGTTGACCCGGAGGCAATATGGCAATCCCAGCCCATGCTCCCCAAGTTAGCGAAGATCAGGTCCTTCTCGAGGCAGTTCTGAATACAGCGGATCATTTGGGGTTTAAAAAGAAAGAACTCAGCGAAATCATCCACCTGGATGAGCGCACCCTGCGTCGCCGCAGTGGGCTCGCCCCCCAAAGTGCGGAAGGTCAGTTGGCGCTGTTACTGGTGCGCGCTTACCGTTCGGCATTCGTCCTTATGGGCGGGGAAGAGGGCGCGAGAACCTGGTTCGCCACGGCCAATCGCGCGCTCAA
>NZ_DATCMV010000090.1:0-20803 GCF_036563125.1 Microbulbifer sp. | reverse complement strand
GTTATTCAGGCGCTCCAGCGTGCCTACATCACACCAGTCGCCCGCGTATATTTCCGCCTGCATCAGGTCTTCATTGTGCGCGAAGACTTCACCCAGTCCATAACGCTCGCGGGCATTGGGGTAGCCGGTAAGTATCTGCGGGCGCAGGTAACTGATACCGGCAAATGTATAACGCGGTTTGCTGGTGCCGGAAAGCAGCCCCTCCTCAATACCAAAGTCACCCTCTGGGTTGTGCGGCGGGTTTGGCACCATGAGCAGGCGGCCGGGGCAGTCCTGTGGCAGGGGGCTTTCGATCCAGTGGGAAAAATCAAAGTCGCACCAGACATCGCCATTCACCACCAGAAAAGGCTCATCGCCCAACAGTGGCAGCGCCTTGCTAATACCGCCGGCGGTTTCCAGTGGTTCATTTTCCGCAGAGTAGCGAATCTCGAGCCCGAAGCGCTCGCCGCTGCCGAGGTGATCGCGGATTTGGCTGCCGAGGTGCGCGAGGTTGATGACCACCTGAGACACGCCCGCACTTGCCAGACGCTCGAGGGCGTATTCAATCAATGGCTTGCCCAGTACCGGGATCAACGGCTTGGGCATGCGATCGGTCAGGGGGCGCATGCGCTTGCCAAATCCAGCGGCGAGGACCATGGCCACAGGGGCAGTTTTTGGATGGGCTGTCATGTTCGCGGTTATCGGGATAATTCGGTTTTCGCCGGGCGGCGCTCGCCGGCGGTGCGGTAGTCGCGGTACCAGTCCTGCTGTTCGACAAGTGGCAGGATTTCGGCGCGGAACCAGTCGGCGAACGGCTGCAACTCCGGGTACTTGTCGCTGACTTCCAGGGTGTAACGGATCACCAGCGGCAGATCCGGCAGATAGCCGTGTTTGCCGTCGCGCAGGAACAGGCGCGGGAATAGACCCAGCACCTTGAAGTGGCGCTGCAGGCCGATCCAGTCAAACCAGCGCAGGAAGGTTTCCGGCGCGACTTCCGGAATGATGCCAGCGTCGATGGCGGAGGATGCGTAGGCGAGCGCCCAATTTTCTACCTGCTCCCGCGGCCAGCGGATATAGCAGTCACGCAGCAGGGACGCCAGGTCGTAAGTGACAGGCCCCCATACCGCGTCCTGGAAGTCGACTACACCGGGACGTTCGCCGCTGCGCACCATCAGGTTGCGGCTATGGTAGTCGCGATGTACCAGCACCTGCGGCTGGCTGCTGGCGCTGTCGAGGAGATGGGCAAAAGTGCGTTCCAGCAGCTGGTGCTCATCGGCACTCAGCTCCCGCCCGAGAAGCTTACCGATCAGCCACTCTGGCAGCAGCGACATTTCCATGTGCAGCAGCTCTCGGCTATAGGGCGGAAACATGCCCTCGGCGCGCGGGATCTGCTGCAGGCAGAGCAGTTCGTTGATGACTTCTGCATACAAGCCGGCGACGCTGTCGGGGTTTAGCATCCTCAGCAGCTGGATGTCGCCCAGATCCTCCAGCAGCATGTAGCCGTGTTCGATATCGGCGGCGATCACCAGTGGTGTGTGGATGCCATGGCGACGCAGGTAGTCGGCCAGGGCGACAAAGCGGTTGATGTTGGTTTTGCTCGGCGGCGAGTCCACGGCGATCAGTGTCGGCGCGGTATCGGTACGGAAATAGCGGCGAAAGCCCGCATCACCGGACAGCGGCTGCAGACCGAGAGTACGCTCGAGCGGCGGCACACTCAGGACTTCATGGCCGGACTGCAAGGCGCGGGCGGCCCACTGGCGCAGCGCTTCGCGGCGCTCGTCGGGGGCCTGGGTTACACATTCATTCATCCGCCACCTGCTCTCATCGATACTGCTGATTTGGCGGGATCACTGTCTGCCCGCCTAAAAACTGCGCATTGTAACTGCGCTGGCGGTGCGGATCACCCGCTATTGTTTCCATGGTTACGGCCATTCAAGTAGAATCGACCGCTGATTTTTGCGCACTAGCCTGCCATCGCCGTCACAACTTCCGGTTTTTGTCACAAGCTCTGTCATATTGGCACTGTCACACTGACTGGATACCCGGACGCACGGGCTGCGCAACCGCCTCCGGATCGCGCGCACTCGCCAACGGAACAGACTCTAAAGATAGCCGGAACCATTCACTCGATGCTGGAAGCTTCCCGCTGGCGCCGCCTCGCGCTGGCCATTGGACAATTATCGCGCCCGCGTTCCCTCGCATTCGGCCTGCTTGCGCTCCAGCCCCTATGGGTGCTGTCCGCCGCTGCCGATGACACTCATGACGGGGCCCAACCGGTAGCGCAGCCGCAAGCCAATCCCTACCTGTACCTCGACTGGTTCCCCAAAAGCGAGCTGGACGCGGCCGAACGCAGCCAGTTGGCACCGGTTTGCGGCGGCACCTTTATCGAGCCGACCCGCACCTATCCCAATGCCAATTTGCTGCCGGAAGATGCGCCCCTGCGCGCCACCGCCGACAGTTCCAACTGGCTGGAAGACGGCACCGCGCAACTGCGCGGCAATGTGCACATCACCCAAGGCTACCGCCAGCTGTTCGCGGATCAGGTGGATGTGAACCGGGAAGAGAGCACCGCCTACCTGAGCGGTGCCATCGAAATGCGCGAGCCCAGCCTGCTGGTACGGGGCAAGGCGGCAGAAGTGCACACGGACAGCAAGGCCGCATCCATCGAAGACGCCACCTATGTGGTGCACGACGAGTTTGTACACGGCTCGGCCCGCTTTGCCTCCCGCGAGGCCAGTGGCGAGCTGATTCTGACCGATGGCAGCTACACGCGCTGCGAACCGGACGACGTTTTCTGGCGCATGACTGGTGGCGAAATCACCATCAACAATGTTGAGCGCCAGGGCACTGCACGCAATGTGCGCCTGGAAATCGCCGATGTGCCGGTGTTCTACTTCCCCTATCTGCGCTTCCCGGTGGGCAGCGAGCGTATGTCCGGCTTCCTGTTCCCGAGCATCAGCAACAGCGATGAGAACGGCTGGGATATCGCCGTTCCCTATTACTGGAACATTGCCCCACAGCTGGATGCCACCATTGTGCCCCGCTATGTGCAGTACCGCGGCACCGGGCTGGAACTGGAAACCCGCCACCTGAGCCCCTGGTTCAATACCGAGCTGCGTATGGCCGGTCTGCCCGACGACAAGGGCGGCAACGATGAAGATGCCGAACGCCTGATCAACGAAGGCTTCCCGGAAGATCTGGTACTGCCGGCCAAGGGCGAAGACCGCTGGTTCGTAAACCTGGACCAACTGGGGGGCAACGGTGGCCTGTGGCGCACGCGCATCGACTACACCAAGGTCAGCGACCCGGACTACTTCCGCGACCTCGGCAACGTACAGTTGGACACCCCGCAAACCACCAATCCACGTACCCTCACGGCGCTCAACCAGTCTGCCGAGGCGAGCCTCACCGGCGAGCACTGGCAGGCGAGCATCCGCGCGCAGGAGTACCAGCAGCTGGTCAAGGATCGTTTCGAGAACTTCAGCCAGCTGCCGCGGATCAATCTCGACGGCAACTACAAGTGGGGTGACTGGCAGCTGCTGCTGCAGCATGAAGTGACCAGTTTTGACCACGCCGACACCGAAACCATCCGTTTTATCGCCGATGTAGACGACCCCAACAGCGTCAGGGAAAGCACGCGCAATTTCGTCAATGCTAATCGCGCCCGGATCGATTACAGCTTCGGCTGGGACAAACAGTGGTTGTGGGGCTTTTTCAACCCGGAAATCACCGGCATCTATCTGGGGTATGACGTCGCTAAAACGTTCCTGACAGACCCGGCGGACAATTCCCCGGAAGCGTCCGCGGCCCAGTTCACCATCGATAGCGGGCTGTACTTCGAGCGCTATGGCAATCTGTTCAGTAAAGAGTATGTGCAAACCCTGGAACCGCGCCTGTTTCTGATGGCGAGCACCGAGGCAGACCAGACCGACTTCCTGAATGTGAGTGATATACAGACCGCCGACCCTCTGAGCGACAACCTGCTGTACGACACCTCGCTGTTCACCTTCAGCTACGACCAGCTGTTCCGCGCCAGCCGCTTCAACGGCAACGACCGCATCGACGATGCCGACCGCGCGGCTCTCGGCCTCACCACCCGCTTTATCGATCCCAACAGCGGGCGCGACCTGTTTTCCGCCAGCGCCGGGCAGATCTTCTATTCCGAGGCCAGCCGTATTGAGCTAAGAAATTTTATCCAGGATGTGCCCCGCTCCGAATTCGCTGCACGCCTGGAAAGTCGCCCCATAGATGCCCTGCGTATCAGCAGCGAGGTGATCTACCACGACACCGACCACACCATCAATCGCGGCAACGTGACCCTGCGCTATCTGGACGACGACTTCCGCCTGTTCAACGTGAGCTACCGCTACCTGCGCAAGGAAGAGATCTACGACGCCACTGATTCCTACCTGGTGCAGGGGCCGGTGAAACAGGCGGACGTATCCACCGCCTGGCCCATCAACAGCCGGCTATCCATCCTGGCCCGGGCCGCTTACGATTTCACGTTCGACCGGGAACTGGAATACCTGGCAGGACTCGAATACGACACATGCTGTTATCGCACCCGGTTGCTGTGGCGCCGTGAACTGGATAACGACCTGGCGGATGTGGTGCCACCGGAAGAACTGGAGTTCGACGAAGGCATCTATATTGAATTGCAGTTGAAGGGCCTGGCCGGAATTGGCGGCTCGGTCACCCGGATGCTCAGCCAGGGCATAGCCAACTTTGACCAGAGAGAAGTACTGAAACAGTGATGACAATAATGCAGATGTTCAACTTCCCCCGCCGCGGCCTGCTCGCATTCGCCGCCCTGTGTGCCTTTACCCTGCAGGCCCACGCGCAAATGCAAAAGCTCGACCGGGTTGTGGCCGTGGTGGATGACGACGTGGTCATGGCCAGCGAACTGCAGCAGCGCATGCACACCATCACCCAACAGATTGCCGCACAGAACGTACAGGCTCCGCCCATGGATATTCTGCGCCGCCAGGTGCTGGAACAACTGGTCATTGAGCGCCTGCAGTTGCAGATGGGCGCACGCGCCGGCGTCACCATCCCGGAAGACGAGCTGGACCAGGCCATCGCCCGGGTACAGCAGAACATGGGAATGTCACCCGCAGAATTTCAGCAGAAGCTGGATGCCGACGGCATCTCCAACAATGCCTTCCGCCAGCAGATCCGCCAGGAGCTGATCATTCGCCGCGTGGAACAGGGCAGTGTCGCCCGCCGTATCCAGATCACCGATCAGGACATCAACAACTTCCTGCGCTCCAAAGAGGGCGAGTTCTGGAAATCCCCCCAGTATCAGCTGGGCCACATCCTGATCCCGGTGGGCTCCAGCGCGCCGGCGGAAGAAGTAGCCGCGGCCCGCGCCAAGGCTGAAGCCGTGTATGAAAAGGCCAGCAAGGGCGATGACTTCCGCGCCCTGGCCATCTCCAACTCCGCCGGCCAGAACGCGCTCCAGGGCGGCGACCTCGGCTGGCGCAAGACCGTGGAACTCCCCACCCTGTTTGCCGATGCCCTCGACGGCGTGAAAGTGGGAGAAACCACCAAGCCGTTCCGCAGCGACGCCGGTTTTCACCTGCTGAAAATCCACGAGCAGCGCGGTGCCCAGGAACAGGTGGTGGAGCAGACCAAGGTGCGCCACATTCTGGTGAAGACCTCCGCGATTCGCGACGACGATGCTGCCTACAACCTGCTGACGGAGCTGCGCAGCAAGATCGAGGCCGGCGAACTCAAGTTTGAGGACGCCGCCAAAGACAACTCCGAAGACATCGGCACCATGCTGCAGGGCGGTGACCTCGGCTGGTCCAACCCCGGCCAATTCGTTCCGGAGTTCACCCAGGCCATGAGTAACACTCCGGTGGGCGAGATCAGCATGCCCTTCCGCAGCCAGTTCGGCTGGCACATCCTGCAGGTCGAAGGCCGCCGCCAGCAGGATATGACCGAGCAGTACATCCGCAATCAAGCCGCCAACCTGCTGCGCAACCGCCGCTATGAGGAAGAACTGCAGAACTGGCGCCAGGAAATCCGCGACCAGGCCTATGTGGAAATCAAGCTGCCGGAACTGAAAGACCAGTCCGCGCCCGGTGAAGCCCAGCCAGGCAACACCGAGAACCAGTAACCCCTTACTTACGATGATCCCCCGAATTGCCTTTACTCCCGGCGAACCCGCCGGGATTGGCCCGGAACTCGCCGTCAAACTGGCCTGTTCCGGGCGCGCGCCCGATATCGCCGGCGCGCAGATCATCGCCATTGCCGCCCCCGAGCTGCTGCAGCAGGAGGCAGACCGCCAGGGCAAAGCCCTGCAGTTGCTACCCTTCGATCCAGCACAACCCGCAGAAATCACGCCGGCTGGCAGCCTGCACCTGCTGCCGGTCGCGCTCCCCGAGCCATCCCGCCCCGGGCAGCTCAATCCCGCCAATGGGCCCTATGTCCTCCAGACACTGCGCCTCGCCGCCAGGGGTTGTATGGATCGCACCTTTGACGCCATTGTCACCGGCCCGGTGCACAAGGGCGTGATCAACGATGCCGGAATCCCCTTCAGCGGCCACACCGAATTTTTCGCCGAGCAGGCTGGTGTGGAGAAAGTGGTGATGATGCTGGCCGCTGATGACCTGCGGGTGGCGCTGGCCACCACCCACTTGCCACTGAAAGACGTCAGCGGTGCCATCAGTGGAGCATCCCTGCAACAGGTGCTTACCATCCTGCACCGCAGCCTGCAGCAGCAGTTTCGCATCGAACGCCCGCGTATTGGCGTCTGCGGCCTGAATCCGCACGCCGGTGAAGGCGGACACCTGGGGCGCGAGGAAATCGAGGTCATCGAACCCGCACTCGACACCCTGCGCGCCCTCGGCATGAACCTGATCGGCCCACTGCCTGCCGACACCCTGTTTACCCCGCCGCAACTGGCCCGCTGTGACGCCGTGCTGGCGATGTACCACGACCAGGGTCTGCCGGTGTTAAAATTCAAGGGTTTCGGGCGCGCCATCAATATCACCCTGGGGCTGCCGTTTATCCGCACTTCCGTGGACCACGGCACCGCTCTCAATATTGCCGGCCAAGGCATCGCCGATACCGGCAGCCTGATCGCCGCCCTGAGCCAGGCCGTCGAACTGGCACAACTGCGCCATATTTAATCCGGCGCACCGTAATCTCTCAGCCACACGAATTCATTCATGGACAATTTTTTCCAACACAAGGCGCGCAAGCGCTTCGGCCAGAACTTTCTTGTCGACGAAAACATCATCGAGCGCATTGTGCGCGCCATCGGCCCCAAGGAAACCGACAAACTGGTGGAAATCGGCCCCGGCCAGGGCGCGATCACCGCGCTGCTGCTGGACAAGTGCCCCTCGCTGACGGCGGTGGAACTGGACCGCGACCTGATCCCGATGCTGCAGTTCAAATTTCGCAACTACCCGGAATTCACGATCATCGAGAAGGATGCGCTGAAATTCGATTTCGGCAGCCTCGCACAAGGTGAAGGCGAGCAGCTGCGTATCGTCGGCAACCTGCCGTACAACATCTCCACGCCGCTGTTGTTTCACCTGCTGAGTTTCCGCGGCAAGGTGAAGGACATGCACTTCATGCTGCAGAAGGAAGTGGTGGACCGCCTGAGCGCGGTACCGGGCGCAAAATCCTATGGTCGCCTGAGTGTGATGACCCAGTATTTCTGCCGCGTACAGGGGCTGTTCCCGGTACCGCCGCAGTCGTTCCGCCCTGCCCCCAAGGTGGACTCCGCCATCGTGCGCCTTGTCCCGCACCAGGCACTGCCGCACCCGGCCAATGACGAAGCACTGCTCGAGCGTATTGTCAGCGTCGCCTTCCAGCAGCGCCGCAAGACCCTGCGCAACGCGCTGAAGCCTCTGTTCCCGGAGCTTGACCCGAATCAGTTGCCGCTGGATGCCGGCCGCCGACCGGAGACCCTGAGCGTGAAGGAATATGTGGAGCTGGCGGAATTCTGTAGCAAGCTGACACCATCACCGGATCAACCGCAGTAAACGGGGCAGGTTTTGGCAACTTACGCAATCGGCGACATCCAGGGCTGTCTCGAGCCTCTCGAGAAACTGCTGAAAAAAATCCGCTTCAACGCCGACAAGGATAAGCTGTGGCTGGCCGGCGATATGGTGCACCGCGGCCCGGACAGCCTCGGGACCCTGCGCTTTCTGTATCAACACCGTCACCAGATCACCGCGGTACTGGGTAACCACGACCTGCACCTGCTCGCCATCGCCCACGGCGCCAAACGTCTCACGGACAAGGAACACGACCTGGCGGAGGTCTTGCGCGCGAAAGACGCGGACATCTTGCTGGGCTGGCTGCAGAACCAGCCGCTGATGGTGCACAAAAAAGTCGCCGACAAATACTTCTCCATGGTGCACGCAGGTATCCCACCCATGTGGAGCATGAGCAAGGCACTGGAACTAGCGGGAGAAGTTCACCAGGCCCTGCGCGACCCGTCCATGACCAAGGCCTATTTCTACGGCATGTACGGCAATGAGCCCCACCTGTGGAGCGACCACCTGATCGGCGTGGAGCGCCTGCGCTCCATTACCAACTACTTCACCCGCATGCGTTTCTGCAAGGCGGACGGCACCCTGGATCTTGTCACCAAGCAGGGACCGCTGGCCGCACACCACGACTACAAGCCCTGGTTCAGTTTCAAGGAGCGCAAAACCAGAGACGACCGGATCATTTTCGGGCACTGGGCCGCGCTGGAGGGGGAAGCGCACACAAAAAATGTGTACGCGCTGGATACCGGGTGCGTGTGGGGCGGTTATCTCACCGCCATGCGCCTGGAGGACGAAACCTTCTTCTGTACCGATTGCGCGTTTTAGCGATCGCTACACCTTTCGCGACCAGCCAGCCTGAACAGCTTACCGGCGCTGCCCCGCCCACGTAATCGACCTCCGGCATAAAAAAACGGGCCCGCGGGCCCGTTTTTTTATGCTTCACTGATTTTCAAGATTCAGCCTGCGTACCCCTTGGGATTCTGCGACTGCCAGCGCCAGGTATCTTCCACCATCCGCTTGAGATCGAATTCCGCCTTCCAGCCGAGTTCCTTCTCGGCAAATGCCGGGTCGGCGTAGCATTCAGCGATATCGCCAGCGCGACGGGGTACCACCTTGAAGGGGATTTCTTTTGCCGCCGCCTCGGCGAAGGCGCGCACAATTTCCAGGACCGAGCTACCGCGACCGGTTCCCAGATTGTAGGTATAGCAGCCTGTTTCGGTCTGTGTCTGTTGAAGCTTGTTTAGTGCTGCCAGGTGACCGCGGGCGAGATCGACCACATGGATATAGTCGCGCACACCCGTACCGTCCGGCGTGGGGTAATCGCCACCAAAAACCTGCAGCTGCGGCAACCGTCCCACCGCGACCTGCGCCACATAGGGCAGCAGGTTATTCGGTATTCCCGCCGGGTCTTCACCAATGGTCCCACTCTCGTGGGCACCAATTGGGTTGAAATAGCGTAGCAGGGTGATTTTCCAGGAATTGCCCGGCGCCTTGCACAAGTCACGCAGTATATCTTCCACTATAAGTTTGCTGGCGCCGTAGGGATTGGTTGCGCCGGTGGAGAAATCTTCGCGAATAGGCACACTAGCGGGATCGCCATAGACTGTAGCCGAGGAACTGAAGATCAGTCGATTGACCCTAAATTCTTCCATCACCTCACACAGGGTCAGGGTACCCGCTACGTTGTTCTGGTAATAACGGAGTGGTTGGGCAACAGATTCCCCAACTGCCTTGAGCCCGGCAAAATGAATCACTGCGGAAATATCATACTGGCGGAAAACTTCCCGCAGGCCTTCGGCATCGCGAATATCCACCTTGTGGAATTTCACGGATTTACCGGTAATAACTTCGACCCGCGCCAGAGCCTCCTCACTGCTATTGCACAGATTGTCTACCACGACCGGCTCGAAACCAGCTTCCAGCAACTCCACGCAGGTGTGGCTGCCGATATAGCCGGCGCCTCCGGTGACCAGAACTTTCATGAGTTTCCCTAATTATTCATTTTCACGTCGCGCCCAAAGCCCGATGGGTACAGGCCGCGCTAGACTTATTTATGCTGCATTCGCCGTTTCCGGCAGTGTGCCTTTCCGATGTGAAACGCATTTTACGCGGGAAACGCCCCTCACAAAACTGACGCCAATTTCCACCCATCTTTGATCTATCTGCCGTTGAAGGCCACAGCGCTGACTATCCTGAAAGTGCGGGGACCGCTGTCCCCCTGTTGCGACAGCAGCACCGTCGCGCACTCAATAGGTAATAAAGATAGCGTTCTCGCGCGTCAGCGCTCATTGGCATTCGTTGCGGGATGTTTTCGCGGTCATCACACGCTGCAGCGCAGTCGGCTCTCCACGGCAAGAGGCCGAATTCTGACGCGGTACGCTACAGGGAGTCGTACACCATGTCGATATTCAATCACTATCTGGAACGCTACGAATCGATCCAGGAGGAAGAACTCACCATCCAGGAGTACCTGGAGCTATGCAAGAGCGACCGCAGTGCCTACGCCTCTCCCGCGGAGCGCATGCTGATGGCCATTGGCGAAGCCGAACTGGTCGACACGTCCCGCGACCCACGGCTATCGCGTATTTTCTCCAACAAGGTCATCAAACGCTACAAGGCGTTCAATGAATTCTATGGAATGGAGGAGGCCATCGAGCAGATCGTTTCCTTCTTCCGTCATGCCGCCCAGGGCCTTGAGGAGAAAAAGCAAATTCTGTACCTGTTGGGCCCGGTAGGCGGTGGCAAGTCCTCGCTGGCGGAGCGTCTGAAGGCGCTCATGGAGCAGATCCCAATTTACGCCATTAAAGGTTCACCGGTGTTTGAATCTCCGCTGGCACTGTTCTCACCCAACGAGGACGGCCAGATTCTGGAAGAGGACTACGGTATCCCGCGCCGCTACGTGAACACCATCATGTCCCCATGGGCGGTGAAGCGCCTGCACGAATACAAGGGCGATATCAGCAAATTCAAGGTAATCAAAGTTCGCCCGTCCATTCTCGACCAGGTGGCAATTGCCAAAACCGAGCCCGGCGATGAAAACAACCAGGACATTTCCTCTCTGGTGGGCAAGGTGGATATCCGCAAGCTGGAAGATTTTCCGCAGAACGATCCGGATGCCTACAGCTTCTCTGGCAGCCTGTGCCGCTCCAACCAGGGTCTGATGGAATTTGTGGAGATGTTCAAAGCTCCCATCAAAGTTCTGCATCCGTTGCTGACCGCCACCCAGGAAGGTAACTACAACAGTACCGAAGGCCTGGGCGCTATTCCGTTCAACGGCGTAATCCTCGCCCACTCCAATGAATCTGAGTGGCAGTCCTTCCGCAACAATCGCAACAACGAGGCATTCCTCGACCGCATCTATATCGTCAAGGTGCCGTACTGCCTGCGGGTGAAGGAAGAAATCAAGATTTACGACAAGCTGCTGGAGCACAGCTCACTGGCAAAAGCACCCTGCGCCCCCGATACCCTGCGTATGCTGGCGCAATTCTCGGTTTTGTCACGGGTTAAAAACCCGGAAAACTCCAGCATTTTCTCCAAGATGCGAGTCTATGACGGTGAAAACCTTAAAGACACGGATCCCAAAGCGAAAACCATCCAGGAATACCGCGACAACGCGGGTGTAGATGAAGGCATGACCGGCCTCTCTACCCGCTTCGCGTTCAAGATATTGTCCAAGGTGTTCAACTTCGATGCCACCGAAGTGGCAGCCAATCCCGTGCACCTGCTGTACGTATTGGAACAGCAGATCGAACAGGAGCAGTTCCCACCTGAGCAACAGGAAAACTACCTGGGCTTTATCAAGGAATACCTGGCACCACGCTACGTGGAATTTATCGGTAAGGAAATCCAGACCGCGTACCTGGAATCCTATGCGGAGTATGGTCAGAACCTGTTTGACCGCTATGTAACTTACGCCGATTTCTGGATTCAGGACCAGGAATATCGCGACCCGGAAACCGGTGAAATTCTCGATCGTGCCGCCCTGAACGAGGAGCTGGAAAAAACCGAGAAACCTGCGGGCATTTCCAACCCGAAAGATTTCCGCAACGAGATCGTCAACTTCGTGCTGCGCGCCCGTGCGGGCAACCAGGGCAAGAATCCCGACTGGCGGTCTTACGAGAAATTGCGCGCGGTGATCGAAAAGAAAATGTTCTCCAATACCGAGGATCTGCTTCCGGTTATCTCTTTCAACACCAAGGCCTCCGCGGACGACCAGAAGAAACACGCGGACTTTGTGGCACGAATGGTCGAGCGCGGCTATACCGAGAAGCAGGTGCGACTGCTTTCAGAATGGTATTTGCGGGTGCGTAAATCTCAGTAACTGTTTAGGGGTTAGTGTTTTGAGGTCCTACGGTGGCGGCCCTGCCGCCGGTGGAGCTCTTCGAGACACGCCGTGAACCCATCACTGGGGGCTTGTCCGTCGGATCCCTCCAACGGACAGTCTCGAAGAGCTCCACCGGTGCAGGGCTTTCAGACAACCCCTCCAACTCGGAAATTAGCGAGATTGGAGCTGATTGCTGAACATGTCGAAATTTTTGATCGGCGTAGTAAAGCAACATAAGGCAGTACTATGAGCTACATCATCGACCGTCGCCTTAATGGCAAGAAAAAAAGCACTGTAAACCGCCAGCGTTTTTTACGGCGTTACAAGGCCCATATAAAGAAAGCTGTCGGCGAAGCCATGAATAGCCGGTCCATCACCGACATGGACAAAGGCGAGAAAATCAGCATCCCCACCCGTGACCTCAACGAACCCATATTCTCCCATGGCCGCGGCGGCCATATGGAACAGGTGTTGCCCGGCAATAAGGAATTCATCACTGGAGACCGAATCCCTCGCCCCGGCCAAGGCCAGGGCCAAGGCGGTTCAGGCAGCGGTGCCAGCGACAGCGGCGAAGGCATCGATGAATTCGTATTCCAGATTTCCCAGGAAGAATTTCTCGACTTCATGTTCGAAGGCCTCGAACTGCCGAACATGGTCAAGCGCAAACTCGCGGGCAATGAATCCTTCCAGGTGGTGCGCGCCGGCTTCTGCAACGAGGGCTCACCCGGCCGCTTGAATGTGGTGCGCTCCATGCGTGCAGCCAACGCGCGGCGCATCGCGCTCAGTGGTGGCAAGCGTCGCAATCTGAAAGTTCTGGAACAGGAACTGGAACTAGAGGAAAGCAAGGATCCGGCACTGAAAGATCTGCGCAAGGTGGACGAGTTACGGCTGAAGATCGAAGAGCTGCGCAACCGCGTCAATCGCATTCCGTTTCTCGATGACTTCGACCTCAAGTACAACCTGCTGATCAAGCAGCCGCGGCCGCGCTCGAAGGCCGTGATGTTCTGCCTCATGGATGTATCTGGATCCATGAACCAGGCAACCAAGGACATGGCAAAACGGTTCTTCCTACTGTTGTACCTGTTTTTACAGCGCAGCTACGAATACACCGAGGTGGTGTTCATTCGCCATCACACCAGCGCCAAGGAAGTGGACGAACAGGAATTCTTCTACTCGCGTGAGACCGGCGGCACAATTGTCTCCAGCGCATTGAAAATGATGCGCGACATCATGCGCGACCGCTATCCCGCCAGCGAGTGGAACATCTATGGCGCCCAGGCGTCCGACGGCGACAACTGGAATGACGACTCCAGCACCTGCCACAAGATTCTGATCGACGACATCATGCCGCATGTGCAGTACTACTCCTATGTGGAGATCACCCCGCGGGACCACCAGGCACTGTGGGATGAGTACCAGAGTGTGGAACGGGCATTCCCCGACCATTTCGCCATGGAGCAGATCATCGACGTCAAGGACATCTATCCGGTGTTCCGCCAATTGTTTACCCAGAAGGTGGCCGCCTGATGCTAGATACCACCCTCAACAACAAACAGCCCATCTCCACCACTTCCGAGTGGACCTTCGAACTGGTCCAGGAGTACGACCGGGAAATCGCGCTGCTGGCCAAGGAGTTTGGCCTCGACACCTATCCCAACCAGATTGAGATCATCTGCTCCGAGCAGATGATGGATGCCTATTCCTCGGTGGGTATGCCAGTGGGTTACAACCACTGGTCCTTCGGCAAGCAGTTCATCAGCGTGGAAAACAATTACCAACGCGGGCGCATGGGGTTGGCGTACGAAATCGTCATCAACTCCAATCCCTGCATCGCCTACCTCATGGAAGAGAACACCATGACCATGCAGGCGCTGGTAATTGCGCATGCCTGCTATGGACACAATTCTTTTTTCAAGGGGAATTATCTTTTCCGCACCTGGACCGATGCCAGTAGCATCATCGATTACCTGCTGTTCGCGAAAAACTATATCGCCCGCTGTGAAGAGCGCTACGGTGTGGACGAGGTGGAGTCCCTGCTGGACAGCTGTCACGCACTGATGAATTATGGGGTGGACCGCTACAAACGCCCTTATCCGATTTCTGCCCACGAAGAGGAGCGCCGCCAGAAAGAGCGCGAGGAATATCGCCAGCGACAACTGAACGACTTGTGGCGCACCATACCGAAACTCGGCGGCGCGGAAGAGCAGGTGGCTGTACGCCGCTTCCCGGAAGAGCCGCAGGAAAACCTGCTGTATTTCATAGAAAAAAATGCTCCACTGCTGGAAAACTGGCAGCGGGAACTGGTGCGTATTGTGCGCAAGTTGGCACAGTATTTTTATCCACAGCGCCAGACTCAGGTAATGAACGAAGGCTGGGCGACTTTCTGGCACTACACCTTACTGAATGAACTGTATCAGCGCGGCAAGGTGACGGACGGCTTTATGCTGGAGTTCCTACAGAGCCACACCAGCGTCGTTTACCAGCCACCTTACGACAGCCCCTATTACAACGGCATCAACCCTTACGCACTGGGGTTCAATATTTTCACCGACCTGCGCCGGATTTGTGAAAAACCCACCGAGGAAGACAGAGCCTGGTTCCCCGATATCGCCGGCAGCAACTGGAAAGAGACCCTGCAATTTGCCATGCGGGATTTCAAGGATGAGAGCTTTATCCTGCAGTTCCTGTCGCCCAAGGTGATGCGGGACATGAAGCTTTTCTGTATTTCCGATGACGACCGGGAAAAGGAGATCCTGGTGAACGCCATCCACAATGAAGATGGTTACCGGGAACTGCGTGCGAAACTGGCCGGGCAGTACAATCTGGGTAACCGCGAGCCAAATATTCAGGTGTATTCGGTAAATACCCGTGGCGACCGCTCAATAACGCTGCACCACACCCAGTACCAACGCCGCCCACTGGGCAGGGAAACCGGTGAAGTTCTGAAGCACCTGCACCGCCTATGGGGATTCAATGTACATTTGCACAGCCTGAACGGTGATGAAGTCACAGCGAGTTATCACTGCCCGGAAATAGGCAGGGACAGGTCGGAAGAGGAAGAATCCATGCTGGTGCCCAAGCCGATCTGAAGATCGTCCCGGGCACCAGAGAATTGGCCTGCTAATGAATCGGAAGTATCCCGATAGAGACGATCAGGCATCCAACAGCAGATTGACGCGCCCCACCAATTCACTGCGATCACAGCTGGCGGCAACCACCGCATCGGCACCGGCATCCAGCCAGCGCTGCTGGTTGGTTTCGCCCTGCGGTGCAATCAGCAGTACGCTCAGCGAGGAAAACTCCGCACGGGAGCGAATGGTGTCCAGCACCTGGAAACCATTAACCCCGTCCAGGTTGGTATCCAGTACCAGCATGGTGGGTTTACTGGTGGCAAGCAGAGCGCCGGCGCTAAAACTGTCACCGGCAATGTCCACTTCACACCCAGCCTGTTGCAGCAACTGACGACCAGCGGCCAGTTCCGGTGAATTGGCAACCAGCAAGATCTTGCGCGTGGTGCTCCCGAGCTCTGCGGGCACCGGCATGGCGTTGTCGCGCAGGAAGCCAACAAAGTCCTCCACACAGATGCGGTGATCGCCGCGACCGGGAAGCTTGTACGCCTTCAACTGACCACGCTCAATCCAGCGGATCACGGTACGGAAATTCACCCCACAGTACCGGGCAGCCTCTCCGGTAGTGAGAACATGCACTTCGCTCATTTTATTACTATCCCCCAACGAATCGCGCATTTAGTTATTAATTATGCTGAATTAAACCAAATAATCAGGTGTTAATTCTATGCCTATATATATTTAACGAACCAACCGACACTTCCCTCAATAAAAGTTTGATAGCCAAGGTTGACAGCTAAGACAGGTTAAATAGAATGGACAGCATGTTGCCATAGGTCATTTTATGGCCGGCAACAGGCGCTATCTGCCCCGAACCCGTAGAACTTTGTAACCATCTGCGGAAAATATCGGGCACCTGGCGCACACGAGCTTGTTGGGTTTCTCTCTTCACGAATACCCTAAGACCCTGGGCCCCCTTGTATTTTCGGGGCCTTTTTTTTATCTTCCCGACCCCTGAATTTCCTAGTATTTACCTGGCAAGCGCGACGTTTTGTCGGGAATGACGACATCTATGGCAACCCCTGCCCACTTTTATCCGCTTTTTGCGACCGACTTCGCCTCGGGATCACTGCCGTGAAAACCTATCTGGTTGGCGGTGCCGTGCGCGACAGACTGCTCCAGCGCCCGATTCACGAACGGGACTGGGTGGTGGTCGGCACCACCGAAGCCGAGATGCTGGCTCGCGGCTTCCGCCCGGTGGGCAAGGATTTTCCCGTCTTCTTGCACCCCGACAGCAGCGAGGAGTACGCCCTCGCCCGCACCGAGCGCAAAAGCGGTCATGGCTACGGCGGCTTTACCGTTTATGCCAGTCCTGAGGTCACTCTCGAACAGGACCTTCAGCGCCGCGATCTCACCGTCAACGCGATGGCGGAAACCGAAGACGGCCAGATCATCGATCCCTATAACGGCCAGGCAGACATCCGCGCGCGCAAACTGCGTCACGTCTCTCCAGCATTCAGTGAAGATCCCCTGCGCATCCTGCGGGTGGCGCGCTTTGCCGCGCGCTACGCTCCACTGGGCTTTTCCGTGGCCGATGAAACCATGGCGCTGATGCAGGGCATGGTGGATGCAGGAGAAGTGGAACATCTGGTGCCGGAGCGGGTGTGGAAGGAAGTGAGCCGGGCTCTTACGGAGCCGCGGCCGGATATTTTCATCCAGGTTCTGCGGGACTGCGGCGCCCTCAAGGTGTTGCTGCCGGAGGTCGACTGCCTGTTCGGCGTACCCCAGCCAGCCCTGCACCACCCGGAAATCGACACCGGCGACCACATACTGCGCGCTCTGCGCCAGGCGCCCGCTGATCTGCCGGTTCGCTTCGCGGTGCTGGTACACGACCTCGGCAAGGGCATAACGCCCGAGCATGTACTGCCCAGCCACCGCGGCCACGAGGCCGCCGGCCTGCCGCTGGTGAAGGACGTATGCCAAAGGTTGCGGGTGCCCAACCCGATTACCGCGCTGTCACTCGGGGTGTGCGAGTACCACCTCCACTGCCACAAGGCGTTTGACCTGCGCCCGCACACCATCCTGAAAATACTGCGCGCCCTCGACGCCCTGCGCCGGCCCGAGCGCTTCGAGCAGTTTCTGGAAAGCTGTGAGGCCGACGCCCGCGGCCGCCTGGGACTTGAGGATCGGGAGTACCGGCAGGTGGATTACCTGCGCGCTGCCCGTGAAGCTGCGGCCGGGGTAAACCCGCAGGCACTGATCGCACAGGGATTCGAGGGTGCGGAACTGGGCAAGGCCCTGGACCGCGCGCGACTCGACGCCCTGTCCACACTCAAGAAAACCTACGGCGCACCGGGGCAAGCCTAAGCACGCAGCCATGCGTGGAAGCGCGAGCTAACGAAAACGCGAAATCGTCAGGCATAACGAGTAAACCCAGCCTTTAACGGACACAACCATGGCTACAGCCCTGATCACCGGCGCCGCTGCCCGCCTCGGGCGCGCCATCGCCGAAGAGCTACATCTGGACCACCGCGTCGTCATCCACTACCGCAACTCCGAACAGGCGGCACTGGCGCTGGTGGAGGAGCTCAACCGCCGGCGACCGGGCTCTGCCGCAGCGGTCCACAGCGACCTCGCCACCGCAGCGGATTGCCAGCAGCTGGCGGAAACCGCACTCGCCTGCTTTGGCGAGGTTTCGCTACTGGTTAACAACGCCTCCGCCTTCTTCCCCACCCCCATCGGCAGCGCGGACGAGCAGCAGTGGGATGCGCTGATCGGCAGCAACCTGAAAGCACCCTTCTTTTTGAGCCAGGCATTGGCTCCAGCTCTGACCAGATCCCGCGGCAGCATCGTCAACCTGGCAGATATCCACGCGGACAAGCCCATGCCCGCGCACACTATCTACTGTGCCGCCAAGGCGGGCCTGGTCATGCTGACCAAAAGCATGGCGCGGGAGCTGGCACCGGGCGTGCGGGTCAACGCCGTCGCCCCCGGTGCAATTCTGTGGCCGGAACAGGAGAGCGAAGGCTATAACAAGGGGCAGATACTGGCGCGCATTCCCATGCAACGCAGCGGTGACCCATCGGACATCGCCCGCACAGTGCGCTTCCTGGCGGCGGACGCGCCCTACATTACTGGCCAGGTGATCGCGGTCGATGGCGGCCGCAGCCTGAATATCTGATTCTTTAATGCTTGAGGTAACGCAGTGAGCGAAAAGCAATTTATTTCCGCCCAATCCCTGCTGGACGATTCCTACACATTGGCCCTCAAGGTCGTGGAAAGCGGCTTTCGCCCGGACTATATCGTCGGCGTGTGGCGCGGGGGCGCCCCCATCGGCATCGCCGTGCAAGAAATGTTCGACTTCCTCGGCTTCCACGCCGACCACATTGCCATTCGCACCTCCTCTTACGCCGGCGTGGATCAACGTCAGAAAGAGGTGAAAGTGCACGGCCTCACCTACTTGATCAAGCAGGTGGAATCCCATGAAAAGATGTTGATCGTGGATGACGTGTACGACACCGGCCTCAGCATCCAGCAGGCCATCGGCGATTTACGCAAGGCGTGCAAGAAAAACACCCCGGAAATTCGTATTGCCTGCCCCTACTTCAAGCCCAGTCGCAACCAGACAGATGCTACGCCCGACTACTATCTGCACGAGACCGACCGCTGGCTGGTCTTCCCGCACGAATTGAAGGGCCTGGACGAAAAAGAACTGCTGGAAAACAAACCGGAATTGCGCAAGCACGAAGAACTGTTGCGCAAGCTGAAGAACAGAAAGTAACTTGATGCGGAAAGGTCAGTCGTTGCGATCCAGCGGCTGACCTTCCTTGTCTACAAACAGCACATCCCGCACCCCCAGTGCCGCGCCCTGCGCGCTCTGCACCGCCACCGGCGAGATAGGCACGCCACTGCCGCGCTCCACCAGCCGCATTTCATCCTTGTTGCCATTCCACCGCTCGCTCCACTGGCGCAACGCCACTACCACCGGAAACAGATCCCGGCCCTTGTCCGTCAGGCGGTATTCGTAGCGAGTGCCGTGCTCGCCCACGTCTACACGGATCATCACCCCGTTATCCACCAGTCGGGACAGGCGGTCACACAGAATGTTCTTGGCGATCCCCAGAGAACTCTGAAAATCCACGAAACGCCGGGTACCCAGCATCGCCTGCTTGATTACCAGCAGGGACCACCAGTCACCGACCTCATTCAGTGCGCAGGCTACCGAGCAGCCCAGATCATCAAAACGTTTACGTGCCATGGGACGCAGTATACGCGAAAAGGGTTGCATTAAGAAACCAAATCCAGTTTCATTACGCAACCTTATTTCGGGCTGCCGGTCACAAAGCCGCGCCGGCCCATCGAATTCCAGAAATCGGGAGAATGCTATGAGTGGTACCCTGGACAGCCTGCTACGCCCCTTCGAACACAAATCCCTGAAACTGCGCAACCGGGTGGCCATGGCCCCCATGACCCGCACTGCGTCCCCGGGCTATATCGCGAATGACCAGGTAGCCGGCTACTACCGCCGCCGCGCCGAAGGTGAAGTGGGCCTGATCATCACCGAGGGCACCTTCGTCGATGGCAAGGCCTCCAACGGCTACGAGAATGTCCCGGCCATTTACGGTGACGAGGCCCTGGCCGGTTGGAAGAAGGTGGTGGACGAGGTGCACGCCGCTGGCGGCCAGATCATTCCGCAGCTTTGGCATGTCGGCTCTGTGCGTAAAGAAGGGACCGGCCCGGACAAGACCGTACCCGGTTACTCTCCATCCGGCCTGTTCAAACCCGGCAAGGCCAGCGGCCATGCCATGACCAAGGAAGATATCCAGGACGTGGTGCGCGCCTTCGCGGACGCGGCCAAAGCGGCCAAGGGCGCCGGCTTCGATGGAGTGGAAATCCACGGCGCCCACGGTTACCTCATTGACCAATTTTTCTGGGAAGGCACCAACCAGCGTGACGACGAGTACGGTGGCTCTATTGAAAACCGCACCCGCTTTGCCGTTGAGATCGTGAAAGCCGTGCGCGACGCGGTGGGTGAAGACTTCGCCATCGTACTGCGCTACTCCCAGTGGAAACAGCAGGACTACGAAGCGCGCCTGGCACAAACCCCGGAAGAGCTGAAGCGCTTCCTGACACCACTGGTTGAGGCCGGTGTGGATATCTTCCATGCGTCCACAAGACGCTTCTGGGTGCCGGAATTTGAAGGTTCCGATATGAACCTGGCGGGCTGGACCAAGGAACTCACCGGCAAACCGGTCATTTCCGTGGGCAGCGTCGGTCTCGACGATGACTTTATCGGCGGCAACAACCAGGGTATGGGCGGCACCGCCAACCCCACCGGCCTGGATGAACTGGTGCGCCGTATGGACAACAACGAGTTCGACATGATCGCCGTGGGCCGCGCGCTGCTGCAGGACCCGAACTGG
>NZ_DATCMV010000021.1:0-53808 GCF_036563125.1 Microbulbifer sp. | reverse complement strand
CACACCGGGCCGACGATGTCCCAGCTCTCGGTCTCGCCGTTGCTGGGCGTCACTGCGACAATGTCCTGCCACGCCTGGTACAGCGCCGGACGCAAGTTGTCGTTCATGGCGGCGTCGACGATGGCGAAGTTGTGGCCCTCGGTACGCTTCAGGTATTCCACCCGGGTCAGCAGCGCACCGCCGTTGGCGGAGATGGAGCGGCCCGGTTCCAGCACCAATGCCAGATCGCGTCCGGCAAGTTTTTCTTTTACCGCGCCGAGATAGTCGCTGACCAGGGGCGGCTCTTCACCGCGGTAGCGCACGCCGAGGCCGCCACCCAGATCCAGGTGCTTGAGCACAGTGCCGTCCTCGGCCAGTTCGTCGATCAGTGCCAGCAGGCGGTCGAGAGCATCGAGGAAGGGGGCGATCTCGGTGAGCTGGGAGCCGATATGGCAGTCCACGCCCACCGCA
The DNA here is from genome assembly GCF_036563125.1 of Microbulbifer sp. Taxonomy (GTDB): domain Bacteria; phylum Pseudomonadota; class Gammaproteobacteria; order Pseudomonadales; family Cellvibrionaceae; genus Microbulbifer. Next base: position 53,358 of record NZ_DATCMV010000021.1, on the reverse strand, counting down.
TTGAGGCTGGCGGAAACCGCTACCTTGCGGTAGACATCGCGGGCGCGCTCGATGGCGATGCCGAATTTGTTTTCCTTGAGGCCGGTGGAAATATACGGGTGAGTCTTGGCGTCGACGTCCGGGTTGACCCGCAGGGAGACCGGAGCGATGGCTCCCATCTCTGCGGCAACTGCCTCGAGGCGCTCCAGCTCCGCTTCCGATTCCACATTGAAGCAGTGCACGCCCACTTCCAGTGCGCGGCGCATTTCCGCGGCCGTTTTGCCGACACCGGAAAAAACGATCTTGCCCGGATCGCCGCCGGCCATCAGTACCCGCTCCAGTTCGCCGGCGGAGACGATATCGAAACCCGCACCCAGTTGTGCCAGCACCGACAGGATTCCCAAGTTGCTGTTGGCCTTGATGGCGTAGCAGATCAGGCCCGGGTGATCGCCGAGTGCGTCGGCGTACGCCTGGTACTGGCTTTCAAAATGCGCGCGGCTGTAAACATAGGTGGGGGTGCCGAACTGCTCGGCGATCTGCTCGAGGTTCACGCCCTCGGCCCACAGGCTTCCCTGCTGATAGTGGAATTCACTCATTGCGATACTGCTTCTGCTTCCGTGTGTGGCTCGGTTTGTTGTTCGGTGTTTTGCTGACCCGGGTCATTATTTTTTTCGGTCTCCTCGCTGCGCTTGCCTGCGGGCTGGCCGTGGCTGTGGGTACCGGACGCCGGGGATGTGGCAGGAGAGGCCGGATCCTGGGGCAGGTAGAGCGGGCCTTTCTGTCCGCAGGCGCTCAATACCGTGGTAAGGGCGGCGATTGTGGCCAGTGAAAGTAACGTTGTGCGCATCGGTGTTACCTGGATAGTACCTGCCGCATTTTGCGGGACGAGAAGACTGGAAAAGCCTGCTAGTATAGCGACCCCCGTCTATGAACAACACCGTAACAGAAGTAACCGGATCATGACCCAGGCCGCCTCTCAAGCAACCTACAACGCCGCCATCGAGCAGACCCTGATTGCCATCGAGGACGCTCTCGACAATTGCGATGTCGATATGGATTACGAGCGCGCGGACGCGGTGCTCACCATCACACTGGAAGACAGCGGAACCCAGGTGATCCTGTCGCGCCAGAGTGCGGTGCAGGAACTGTGGGTGGCGGCGCGCTCCGGTGGCTACCACCTCAAGTTTGAAAACCCCGGTTGGAAATGCACCACCACCGGCGAGGACCTGCCGACACTGCTGGACCGGGTGTTGAGCGAACAGCAGGGCGCACCTGTATCCCTGGCGCTGGGAGCAGACTGATCCCCCTGGATCGCGAAGGTCGCCCGTACTGGCGGACGACCTTTTTCAATATTTATTTCGCTTGTCCGCCTTTTTACCCGCCTGCTGCGCCCCCTGATTCCGCCCACGCGTTTGCCGCCTGTTAAGACTTCCCCGCGCATCTCCGTCACTGCCGGCTCATATCGCATGTGAACAAAAAAGTTGGCTATTCGCGGGCTTGGTGCTAATTTGATATCAAATTGACATCAAAAGGAGATTTCGATGATCAGAGAAAAACGCGCGTTCACCGTCAATGGTTACGGGATGCTGGCGCTGCTTCTGGTATTGCAGGTATTCACGGTGGCTATGGCTTTGCGCAACCTGGCCGCCACAGAGTTCCCGTTCGCCGCGGGCTGGGGCCTGGTGGCGATAATCGTCGCATTCTGCTGGTTCGGGCTGTTTATGGTGGCTCCCAATCAGGGGAAAATACTGCAGCTGTTCGGTAAATACGTGGGCACCGAGCATGTCACCGGCCTGCGCTGGGCCAATCCGCTGATTTTCAAGCGCACGCCCATCTCCCTGCGCATCCGCAATTTCGAGAGCGGCAAGCTCAAGGTCAATGACGCCAACGGCAACCCGATCGAGATTGCCACGGTGGTGGTGTGGAAGGTGGTCGACTCGGCCGAGGCCTACTTCGAGGTGGACGACTACGAGAGCTTTGTCACCATCCAGAGCGAGGCGGCGCTGCGCAATGTGGCGAATGAATTCCCCTACGACAACCACAGTGAGGACTCGCTCTCCCTGCGCGGCGATCCCATCGAGGTGGCGGAAAAAATCCGCGATCAGGTGCAGGAGCGTTTGGGCAGTGCCGGTATTCAGGTGATTGAGGCGCGGATCAGCCATCTCGCCTACGCACCGGAAATTGCCCAGGCCATGTTGCGCAAGCAGCAGGCCGGTGCGGTGCTCGCAGCGCGTAAACTGATTGTGCGCGGTGCCGTGGAAATGGTCACCGATGCGATTACCACCCTGGCGGAGTCCCACGCGCTGGAGCTGGACGATGAGCGCAAGGCAAATATGGTCAACAATCTGATGGTGGTCATCTGTGGCGAACAGCAGGCGCAGCCGGTCATCAACAGCGGCAGCCTCTACTGATCGACCACGCTGTTACTGAACGATCAGGATCAACATGACGAAAAAGAAAGCTTTCCCACTGCGCATTAACGAGCAGGTACTGGCGGCGATGCAGCGCTGGGCGGACGATGACCTGCGCAGCCTGAACGCACAGATCGAATATGTGCTGCGGGATGCGCTGGTACAGTCCGGCCGCGTGAAGCTGGTGCAGAAAGTGGTGACCGAAATCGAGGAAAAAAACACAAAGCCCGGGGAGACGTAAACCGCTCGCGGTGTAGGGCAGCGCATTTTTGACACTGCGGCCGCAAACCAAAGATCAGGGCAAAAAAAAGCCGGGCATTGCCCGGCTTTTTCGTCATCAACAGCGTCAGTGTCAGCGTGCAGCGATCAGCTTGCGCGCGCGTTCACACGCTGCGCGCACCTGGTTTGGCGCAGTGCCACCGATATGGTCGCGGGCGGCCACGGAACCCTCCAGGGTCAGCACGTCGAACACGTCGTCGCCGATCACATCAGAGAACTGCTGCAGCTGCGCCAGGCTGAGTTCCGACAGGTCGCACTTCTGCTCAATGGCGAACGCCACGGAATGGCCGACGATCTCGTGGGCATCGCGGAAGGCGACGCCCTTGCGCACCAGATAGTCAGCCAGATCGGTGGCGGTGGAGAAGCCCTTGCCGGCAGCGGCGTACATATTTTCCTTTTTCGGCTTCAGCGCCGGTGCCATATCCGCGAAGGCGCGCAGGCAGTCGAGTACGGTGTCGGCGGCGTCGAACAGGGGTTCCTTATCTTCCTGGTTATCCTTGTTGTAGGCCAGCGGCTGGCTCTTCATCAGGGTCAGCAGGGCAATCAGGTGGCCGTTCACGCGGCCGGTCTTGCCGCGCACCAGCTCCGGAACATCCGGGTTTTTCTTCTGCGGCATGATGGAGGAACCGGTGCAAAAGCGGTCCGGCAGATCGATAAAGTCGAACTGGCTGGAAGTCCACAGCACCAGCTCCTCGCTGGCGCGGGACAAGTGGGTCATCAGCAGCGCGGAGAAGGCGCAGAATTCGATAGCGAAGTCGCGGTCGCTGACGGAATCCAGGGAGTTCTCGGTGGGCGCATCAAAGCCCAGCAGCTCTGCGGTGCGGGCGCGGTTGATCGGGTAGCTGGTGCCGGCCAGCGCAGCGGCGCCCAGCGGTGAGCGGTTGACACGCTTGCGGCAGTCCATCAGCCGCTCGTAGTCGCGGGTCAGCATTTCGTTCCAGGCCAGCAGATGATGGCCGAAGGTGACCGGCTGTGCGGTTTGCAGATGGGTAAAGCCGGGCATGATCGTGTCCGCGTTCTGTTGCGCGAGATCCACCAGGCCGTTCTGCAGGCGGGTCAGCTCGGCTCCGATCTGGTCGATGCGGTTGCGCAGCCACAGGCGGATATCGGTTGCCACCTGGTCGTTGCGCGAGCGGCCGGTATGCAGTTTCTTGCCGGTGGCGCCGATGCGCTGGGTGAGGCGCGACTCGATGTTCATGTGTACATCTTCGAGCTCCACCGACCAGGGGAAGGTGCCGGCCTTGATCTCCTCGGCGATATCCTTGAGGCCACCCTCGATCTGCTGGAACTCCTCCACCGTCAGCACACCCACTTCCGACAGCATCTGCGCGTGCGCCAGGGAACCCTGGATATCTTCCAGGCCCATACGCTGGTCGAACATCACCGAGGCGGTAAATCGCTCCACAAAGGCATCGGTGGCTTCACTGAAGCGGCCGCCCCACAGCTTTGCGGCCGGGTTCTGGGCGTTGTTTGCGGATGCGTTGTCGTTACTCATGCTGCCTCTGATATGTGTGGATTGAGATGTCGACCGGGTGGTGGAACTGCGCCATTGATGGCGGTATCTTCACCTTCTGAGAGCGAGTCCAGAATAAAGATAACCTGATATGACATCTTCCCGGCCCGCGCAAGCGGCGGGCATTATAGCGCAGGAAATTCACGAAATTGCCCCCGTAGGCAAAGATTCTGCGCGCCACGAGACCGCTACCCCCCCTCATTTCCTCCCCGACCTGTGCGGTGTGACCGGCGTGGCTGCGCTGGTGTTGATCGGTGAGCTGCTGGCGCTGGTGCTGGTGCTCGCCAGCGACGGAATCCACCCTTTTAACTGGCAGCGCCTGGGGCTGGTGTCCCTCACCGTGCAGTGGGTGATCCTGCCCGCCGCCGCCATCCTGTGCCGGTTGCGCCCGCGCCTCGCGCGCCTCCCTCACAAGCTCGCCGCTGCGCTCAGCTATTCCACCGTACTTGCGGTGCTGCTGGCGGTGTTGCTGGCGCAGCACTGGTGGATGGCGGATATGGAAGGCGTGGCGATGGACCTGTGGACGCTGCTGTCCAACTTTCTGGTGGGAGCAATATGCGCAGGTGTGGTGCTGCGCTACGCCTATGTGCAGCAGCAGCTGCACAACCAGCAGCAGGCGGAACTGGGGGCACGCATCGACGCGTTGCAGTCGCGCATTCGCCCGCACTTCTTGTTCAACAGTATGAACAGCCTTGCAAGCCTGATCGCGGTGGATGCCGAGCGCGCGGAAAAACTGGTGGAGGATTTGTCGGCGCTGTTCCGCGCATCGTTGGCGGACTCAAAACTGGTGCCGCTGGAGCAGGAAGTTGCACTGGCGCGGCGCTATCTCGAAATAGAGTCGCTGCGACTTGGTGATCGCCTGCAACAGGAGTGGCAGATTGGAGAGCTGCCGACAGACGCGCAGCTGCCATCGATGTTGTTGCAGCCGCTGTTGGAAAACGCGGTACTGCACGGAATTGCGCGTCTACGCAGCGGGGGGAAAATTGAAATTGCGATTCGTCAGGAAGTTGCGAGTCGCCAAAATGTCATTGGCAGTCGCACACCCGAGCTGCTATTGTCGATTCAAAATCCTGTTGCAGTTTCTGAGGCGGAAATGAGCCCCGGTGTGAGCACCGGCAACGGTATGGCGATGGAAAATATTCGCCAGCGACTCAGTGCGTTTTACGGCAATCGCTTCCGCTTTACCGCGGAGGTCCGCGACGGCGAGCGCGGTAAAGAGTACCGCGTGGAATTGCGCCTGCCGTTCAATGCCACTAGTTCCGCTACTAGTACCAAGACGGAAACCAGAATAACTGAGCCAGCAAAAACACCGGTGATGGAAGAGGTGGCCCAATGAGCGCTGCCGAATACCCGCTGGGAGTGCTGATCGTCGACGACGAACCGCTGGCGCGGGCCAGACTGGCCCGACAGTTGCAGACTATTGATGGTTGCCAACTGCTGGGAGAAGCTGCCGATGGGGAAAGCGCGTTACAACAGCTGGATTCACTCGACCCGGACCTGTTGTTACTGGACATCGAAATGCCCGGAGAGAACGGGCTTCAACTCGCCACCCAAATTACCAACCGTCCCAATCCACCCGCGATCATTTTCTGTACCGCCCACGACGAGTTTGCGCTCCCTGCCTTTGCGGTTGCTCCATCGGGTTACCTGCTCAAGCCCGTCAGTGTGGAGCAGCTGGCACAGGCGATTGCCCAGGCGCGAAGACTGAGCAAACCGCAACGCCGGGCGCTACACACCCAATTACCGCAACCCGCCAGCGGCCGCCGCCAGATCAAGGCAGTGAGCCGTCGCGGTGTGCAGTTGCTGGACGTGGACGATATCCGCTGTTTCATTGCCGAAGACAAATACGTCATCGCCCATCACAGCAGTGGTGAGACGGTGTTGGATGAGTCGTTGAAAGAACTGGAAGCGGAGTTCGCTGAGCGCTTTGTGCGCGTGCACCGCAACGCGATTGTTGCGGTGGATTTCATTACCGGGTTGCAAAAAGGCGGCGACGGCTACCGGGTAACACTCGCCGGGGTAGCACTGGCTCCGGCGGTATCCCGCAGGTTACTCGCAGGCATCAAGTCACTGTTGTCAGAAATGGCTTAAACAGTTCGCGCTTACTACCATCTCCCCGCAACCCTGGTTTCCAGCACGCGGATTTCCCGCAAGTTTTCCGCTGGTGTCGACAGCGGGTTTCTATCCAGGATCACCAGATCAGCGCGCTTGCCCACTTCCAGGCTACCGATTTCCTTTTCCATTCCCAACTGCCAGGCGGCGTTGATGGTCATGGTGCGCAGCGCCTGGCTCGGGGTCAGCGCCTCGGCTTGCCCGATCGCGATGCCTTCGCGACTGCGACGGGTGATCGCGGTTTGCATCAGGCTGAAGGGTTCCGCCGGGAACATGGGGCTATCCGAGTGCAGGGTGGGGTGCATGCCGAGCTCGAATGCACTCTTTACCGGCAGCATGCGTTGGGTGCGCTCCGGTCCCAGCAATGCGGTGTTCAGGGCGTCGCCGTAGTAGTAAATGTGGTTGATGTGGAAGCTCGGCGAAATACCCAGCCTGGCAAACGCCGGCAGCATTTCTTTGCTGAGCAGCAGCCCGTGTTCCAGGCGATGTCGGCGGGCAACAAATTCCTGTCGCCGCGTTTCCGGCAAACTGTCATAGAGCTGCTGCAGAATCTGTAAATATTCCTGCGCAGCGCGGTCGCCCTGCACATGGGTGGCAATCTGCCAGCCGCGGTCATTTAATTCCTGAAACTGATCGCGCAGCTGCTCAGCGCTAATCACCGGTTCGCCGTGACTGCCGTGGGCGATACCCAGCTCTTCGGCCAGATGGCTGTCCAGGTAGGCCTGCTCCACCACCATGCTCCCGCTGTAGGGCGAGCCGTCGTACCAGAACTTGGCGCCGCGCACGCGGAAGAAATCGCCGTCTGCTTCCGGGTATCCGGACAGTTTGTCCAGGTTGTCGCCGCGGTAATAGAAAAACTGACGGATGCGCGGCTGCCAGTATTCCATGGAGGCCCAGCGCGCGAGCCATGCGGGCATGTTGAAGCCAAGGGACGCCACACTGGTGTAACCCGCGCGGCGCAAATCCGTCAGTACACCGGCATAGGCGCTGGTGACGTTGAATGGATTTTTGTGTGTAGCGAGAAATGGCTCCAGCGCCTGCTTTTCTACCAGGGTGCCGTTGAGGCGGCCATCATTACCGCGACCGTAATAGGAGCCTTCACCGGGGTCGGGTGTCTGTTCATCGATGCCCATCGCCGCCAGCGCGGCGGAATTCACCCAAGCGGTGTGCATGCTCTGCGCGAGGATGAATACCGGATTGTGCGGCGCCATCTGGTCGAGGGAGTTGCGGTCCGGCAGCTGCAGTCCTTCGAGCAACACCGGGTCCAGTCCCATGGCGTAGATCCATTCGCCCTGCGGCGCGTCGGCAATCGCGTTTTCCAGTGCCTGCCACGCCTCTGCGGCGGTGTGGTGGCGGAAGCCACTCATATCGACAAAGTTGCGGAATACCGCGCTGATGGCCGGGTGTTCATGCACCGCGATAAAACCAGGCAGCAGGGCTTTACCGTTGAGGTCGATGGTTTCCGTGCGCGCACCGGCCAGTGCCGAGACCTCTTCGCGGGTGCCGATCGCAGTAATCTTTCCATCCTTGATCGCGAGCGCACTGGCAACGGTGTCTTTATCGTCGACGGTGACAATCTCGCCGTTGATATAGATGCGATCGGCGTCCGGCGATTCCGTGCAGGCTAAGAGCATAGACCCAAGCAGCAACAGGCTGAGTTTAAAACTGTTTGAAAAACACTTTGGGAATTCCATTATCTTTTTAGCCAATAACTGCTTTTAAAATTAACTGCTACGCAGGGCCATCCACAGGCCGGCGCAGACCAGAACACTTCCGCCGACCATGTTGAACGAGCGGTTGGTGGAGCCACTTTGTAAGTATCGGCGCGCGCGCACCGTAGCCCAGGTATAGATCAGCATGACACCACCGACGGACAGGGTAGCTATCGCATAGATGGTGAGCACGTCCGCTGCATCAATGGCGTTGACGGGAAGAAATGCCGGGAAAAAACTCAGATAAAACAGAATGGCTTTGGGGTTGCTCAAAGTCGTCAGCAGTCCGAGGCTGAGGCTGGAATGCAGTGAGTGATTTGCTGTGGTCTCAATTTCGGAAAAACGTGTGTGGGCCCGGACCAGATTGATTCCGAGCCAGATCAGGTAAGCCGCACCGAGATACTTGATTACCACAAATGCGTTGCCCATTAAGTCCGCCACGTAGGCCAGCCCGGACAGGCAAAGACCGATAAACACATAATCGCCAAACAAAATACCGATACTGGTCGCGGTACCGTGGAGTACACCACCGCTTACCGAGCGCGCAATCACCGTGAATACGCCTGGACCGGGAATGGCGGCGAGAATGAGCATGGTACCGAACAGGGCGAGCGCACTAAGTAGAGTCACAACGGTTTCCGATTTTTTAGAAGGATTCCAGAATCAAAGCCCTCCGGTCACATCGATGAATGTGCCGGTTGAGAAAGAGGCATCATCACTGATGAGCCAGGCAATGGCAGCGGCAACCTCTGAGTCCTGTCCGCCGCGGCCCAGTGGAATGCGTGATGCCAGCCGCTCGACTCGCCCGGGTTCGCCACCATCCGCATGCATTTCTGTGTGGATAAGTCCGGGGCGCACGGCATTCACCCGAATCCCTTCTCCAGCCACTTCTTTGCTCAGGCCGACGGTCAGAGTATCCACGGCGCCCTTACTTGCTGCGTAATCCACATATTCATTGGGTGAACCACTGCGGGCGGCACCGGAGGAAACATTGACGATGGTTCCGCCATTGCCTCCACGCTGCGTGGACATACGCCTTACCGCTTCGCGACAGCAGAGCAGAGTGCCGGTAACGTTGGTCTGCAAAATTCGGTTGATGCGCTCGGCGGTAAGTTCTTCCACACGCATCTGTTTCAGCAGTATGCCGGCATTATTGACCAGTGCGGACAGCCTTCCGTAGTGCGCATCCACTTTGCCGAACAGCCGCTCGACATCCTTTTCGCGGGCAATGTCCGCCTGTACGGCGATGGCCCGCGCGCCAAGCTTGGTGCATGCGTCTACCACTCGCATCGCATCCGATTCCCGTTGCCGATAGCTGATGCAGAGGTCGTAGCCTCGCGCTGCCAGCAATTTGGCGGTGGCGGCACCGATGCCGCGACTGCCGCCGGTGATCAATACAGCCGGCCTCATGGCAACGTCAATCCGGCTTTGGTCAGTCGTGCGCTAACTTGTTCCAGCTCCAGGAATTCCATGGTCAAAACTCACCAATTCTATTCTGTGCATAAAAAAGGGCAGGGGCGTTGCCGCGCCTGCCCTTGCTTTGGCGTTCGCCGATATCAGTAAATGCTCGGACCGCCACTGCCGTCGGAGTCGCTGGCAAGGCTGAGTTCATCCGCGGCGCTGTTGAGGTACTCGGCGTCGGACTCGGACTTGAGCTTGATCATCAGGCGCAGGTCGTTGGCAGAGTCGGCGTGCGACAGGGCGTCTTCGTAGGTGATTTCACCGCGGTCGTAGAGTTCGTACAGGGCCTGGTCGAAGGTCTGCATGCCCTGCTCGGTGGAGCGCTTCATCAGCTCCTTCATTTTGTGTACCTCGCCCTTGCGGATCAGATCCGACATCAGCGGGGTGTTGATCATGATCTCAAGACAGGCGCGGCGGCCGTCGCCATCCGGTGTCGGTACCAGCTGCTGCGCGACCATGGCGCGGAGGTTCAGTGACAGGTCCATCCACAACTGCTGGTGCCGGTCGGCGGGGAAGAAGTGGATGATCCGGTCGAGGGCCTGGTTGGCGTTGTTGGCGTGCAGGGTACACAGACACAGGTGACCGGTTTCGGCGAAGGCGATGGCGTGGTCCATGGTCTCGCGTGAACGCACCTCACCGATGAGGATGACGTCGGGCGCCTGACGCAGGGTGTTTTTAAGGGCGGTCTCGAAGGAGTCGGTATCGAGGCCCACTTCGCGCTGGGTAACAATGCAGCCGCGGTGCTGGTGGATAAATTCGATGGGGTCTTCGATGGAGATGATGTGACCCTTGGAGTGCTCATTGCGGTGGCCGATCATGGAGGCGAGCGAGGTGGATTTGCCGGTACCGGTGGCACCCACGAAGATGATCAGGCCGCGCTTGGTCATGGCCAGTTCTTTGAGCTGCTCTGGCAGGCCGAGGCCGTCGATGGTGGGGATCTTGGTTTCGATCCGACGCAGCACCATGCCGACCAGGTTGCGCTGGAAGAAGGCGGAGACCCGGAAGCGGCCGACGTTACGCACGGAGATGGCGAAGTTGAGTTCCTTGCTTTCGATGAACTCTTTTTTCTGCCGCTCGTTCATGATGCCGATGACGAGTTCGCGGGCTTTTTCCGGCGTGAGCGCGGTGGTGCTGACCGGCACGATCTTGCCGTGCAGCTTGATGGAGGCGGGCACACCGGCAGTGATGAACAGGTCGGATGCGCCTTTTTCAGTCACCAGTTGTAGGAGTCGTTCGATTTCCATGTTTAAACACCGCTTCGTTTTTATCGGGTTCCGGGGACTACTTTGATTGAGTCCTGTGGCGGTTGGGCAACGGGGGCGGGTTTTCAGGACCGCTGTGAACCCATCCCTGGGCGCTTCGGCGCAAACATCCTGTTTGCGACGATCCTGAAAACCCGCCCCCGGTACCCAACCTTCAATTCAAGTTTTGATACTGCGTCAGCTGAATAGCAACTTGTCCGTCATCCCGGCCCGGAGCCGGGATCCAGTTTCCTAAGTGCCTTGGATAGATCCCTTAGAAATTCTCCGGCATCTTCGCTTTTTCACGCGCGACTTCGCGACTGACGATGCGTTTTTCCACCAGGTCCTGCAGGCACTGGTCCATGGTCTGCATGCCGACACTGGCGCCGGTCTGGATGGCGGAGTACATCTGCGCGATTTTGTCTTCGCGGATCAGGTTACGGATCGCCGGGGTGCCGCGCATGATTTCGTGGGCCGCCACGCGGCCGCCGCCGTTGCGCTTCAGCAGGGTCTGGGAGATGACCGCCTGCAGGGATTCCGACAACATGGAGCGCACCATGGCTTTTTCCTGCGCCGGGAATACGTCCACCACACGGTCGATGGTTTTGGCGGCGGAGGTGGTGTGCAGGGTGCCGAATACCAGGTGGCCGGTCTCCGCGGCAGTGAGTGCCAGACGGATGGTCTCGAGGTCGCGCATCTCGCCCACGAGGATGATGTCCGGGTCTTCACGCAGTGCGGAGCGCAAGGCTTCGGAGAAGCCGTGGGTGTCGCGGTGGACTTCCCGCTGGTTCACCAGGCATTTTTTCGACTCGTGTACGAATTCGATCGGGTCCTCAATGGTGAGGATGTGTTCGTACTTGTTGTCGTTGATGTAGTCGATCATCGCCGCCAGGGTGGTGGACTTACCGGAACCGGTGGGGCCGGTGACCAGTACCAGGCCGCGGGGGGTGTCGGAGATCTGCTTGAACACCTGGCCCATCCCCAGGTCTTCCATGGTGAGTACCTTGGAGGGAATGGTACGGAACACGGCGCCGGCACCGCGGTTGTGGTTGAACGCGTTCACACGGAAGCGGGCGACACCCGGGACTTCGAAGGAGAAGTCGGTTTCCAGGAACTCCTCGTAATCCTTGCGCTGCTTGTCGTTCATGATCTCGTAGATCAGGCCGTGTACCTGCTTGTGTTCCATGGGCGGCAGGTTGATGCGGCGGACGTCACCGTCGACCCGGATCATTGGCGGCAGGCCGGCAGAGAGATGCAAGTCGGAAGCGTTCTGCTTGGCGCTGAAGGCGAGGAGTTCTGTAATGTCCATACTGCTACCTTTATTGTTCTCTTAACTTACTCTTGTCGATATGACGCGGGGGCAGTGAGCGCATAGAATGCCCGCCGAGCAAAATTTGGGTTCCAGTATATGCGTAAAGGGTTGAGAGGGTCGATTGTCGAGAACCTCAATTCTGTGACTGAGCGAATCGTCACAGCCTGTCGATTTTGTGAGCGGCCGGCGGATGCCGTCACTCTGCTGGCGGTGTCGAAAACCCGCCCGGCGGCGGATTTGCGCGCCGCCTATGCGGCTGGCCAGCGCCACTTTGGCGAAAACTACCTGCAGGAAGCGCTGGACAAACAGGCAGAACTGACGGACCTGGATATTGTGTGGCATTTCATCGGCCCGCTGCAGTCGAACAAGACCCGGGATGTGGCGGCGCACTTTGACTGGCTGCACACGGTGGATCGTCTCAAGGTCGCCAGGCGCCTGTCCGAACAGCGCCCGGCGGATATGCCGCCGCTGAATATCTGCCTGCAGGTGAATATAGACGCTGAAGAGAGCAAGTCGGGCGTCGCCCCCGAAGAATTGCCGGCGCTGGCAGCAGCGGTGGCGGGCCTGCCGAACCTGAGGCTGCGCGGACTGATGGCAATTCCGGCACCGCGCGGTGCCAGCGAGGACCAGCGGATTCCGTTCCGGCAACTGGCGACGCTGCTTGAGGCGCTGAAAACACAGCTGCCGGAGCAGCCACTGGATACCCTGTCCATGGGGATGTCCGGTGATATGGAGGCGGCGATCTTTAGCGGCGCCACGATTGTTCGCATCGGTACCGACATATTTGGCGCGAGAAACTAGCCGCGCGGATTGCGCAAGGTGCAGACAGAATTACCAGGAGCTAGCGATGTCTGAATACAAAATGGTCTTTATCGGCGGTGCGGGCAATATGGCCGGCGCGGTCATCGGCGGGCTGGTGGCGAGCGGCTATCCGGCCGACAACATCGTCGCCACCGGGCGCGACGAGCAGAAGCTCAGGGATTTTGTCGCGCGTACCGGGGTGCGCGGCAGCACCGACAATCTCACCGCCATCCGCAATGCCGATGTCATCGTGCTTTCCGTCAAACCGCAGGTGATGAAAGAACTGTGCGAGACCATCGCCGCGGATGTGAGTGCTCGCAAACCCCTGATTATCACGCTGGCGGCGGGTATCCCGCTCGCGGCCTATCAGCGCTGGCTGGGTGCCGGGGTGCCCATCATCCGCGCCATGCCGAATACACCGGCATTGGTTGGCACCGGGGTTACCGGCCTGTATGCGGGCGACGGGGTCACCAGTGAGCACAAGTCTGTCGCCACCCAGATGGCGGACGCCGTGGGTATTGCGCTGTGGGTGGATGAAGAATCCGGCATCGACCAGGTGATCGCCGTGTCCGGCTCCGGCCCGGCCTATTATTTCCAGTTTATGGAATCCATGATCGATGCTGCCGAGAAGGCTGGTATGAACCGCACCGACGCAGCGCGTCTTACCTTGCAAACCGCACTGGGCGCGGCGAAACTTGCGGTGGCCAGCGACATCGATGTGGCGCAACTGAAGCGCAATGTCATGTCCCCGAACGGCACCACCGAGCGCGCGATCAAGCGCTTTCAGGACGGTGGGCTGCCCGAGCTGGTCGAACAGGCCATGAGTGACTGTGCCGCACGCGCGGCGGAAATGGCGAAAGAACTGGATAACTAAAAGGACTTTTGATGGTCAGTACCTTCAGCAATATCGGCGTATTCATTCTCGCCACCCTCGGTATCCTGTTCCTGTTTGCGGTCATCCTGCGCTTTATGCTGCAGCTGGCGCGGGCGGATTTTTACAACCCGATCTCCCAGGGCATCGTTAAAGTCACCAATCCGCTGCTGCGCCCGCTGCGCAAGTTGGTCCCCGGGTTCTTCGGCATCGATATGGCCTCGGTTGTGCTGGCTTTGCTGGTGGGTTGGGTAATGATCATGGGCGCGGGCTTCCTCGCCGGCGCCGGCCTGCTGAATCCGCTGTCGGCGCTGTTGTGGTCCCTGCTCGGCTGCCTGATGACGCTGATTGCGATTCTGTTCGTCGGCATGCTGATTTCCATCGTGGTCAGCTGGGTTGCGCCCCACAGCAGCAATCCCGCCCTGATGTTGCTGCGCCAGCTGCTGGAACCGGTGTACGCGCCGGTGCGCAAAATCATCCCGCCGCTGGGGGTGATCGATATCAGCCCGATTTTCGTGTTTATCCTGCTCACGGTGGCGGACAAGCTGTTGATGGGGTTCGCGCGCAGCGCCCAGATGCCACAGCTCGTGTATAACCTGTTCTGGCACATTCCGTTCTGATTGGTCCCGGGAGTCGGACAGGCCGGCTCCCATCTGACTTTCCTGCCAATTCCAATCCTGCGTTTCCAACCAGTTCGCGAAACCCTCGCAATGGGGTTTCGCTCGCCGTCTGCATGCTGGAAAATGGCATGCAAATCTGTAAGTAGTAACAATAAGAACTCCAAACATGGAAGATGCGACCTTGCGCCAGCACATTGCCGATTACGACCGGTGGAAAAAGGGGCTCGACAGTCAGTTCAAGCGTTTCAGCTTCTGGCTGGAGGAGCATTTTCCCAACTCCGCCGGCGCCCGCCAGGTGGTCCAGCAGGCCCGCCAGCTGCTAGTGGATGACCAGTTCACCGTGGCGCTGGTAGGGGAGTTTTCCCGCGGCAAGACCGAACTGATCAACGCGCTGCTGTCCCACACCTATGGCAAGCGACTACTGCCGTCGCGCCCGGGTCGCACCACCATGTGTCCCACAGAAATCTTCAGCGATGGCAGCGAGCAGGCGTCCGTGCGCCTGCTGCCCATCGAGACGCTCGCCACCAACACCAGCCTCGAGAGTTTCCGCCGCATTCCGCAGAAGTGGGTGAATTTCGATTTTGATCCGGACGATGCTGAGGCCACCCGCGAGGCGCTGATGAGAGTGGCCGCGACCAAGGCGGTGACCCCGGAAGAGGCCGCTCGCTACGGCTTTGATCGCCGCCACCTGGATGGCAACGGCAATCTGGTACAGATTCCCGCCTGGCGCTACGCGCTCATCTCTCTGCCGCACCCGCTGCTGGCCCAGGGCCTGCGCATCATCGACACTCCGGGGTTGAATGCGCTGGGCAACGAACCGGAGCTGACCCTGTCTACCCTGCCCGGCGCCCAGGCCGTGGCTTTCCTGCTTTCTGCCGACGCAGGGGTGAGTGGCACCGACCTGAATATGTGGGAAACCCACCTGGTGCCGCTCAAGCAGCACCGCGGCACGGCGGTAATGGCACTGCTGAACAAGATTGATGTGCTGTGGGACGATCCGGACGAGGATTGCGAGCAGTTGGTGCGCAAGATGCGCGCCGAGGTGAGCAAACTGCTGGATCTGCCGCAGGAAAGCGTGGTCGGAGTATCCGCCAAGAAGGCGCTGCTGGCTCGTGCCCAACGCGATCCGGCGCTGCTGAAGCAGAGCCGCTTTGGCGAATTCGAAGTGCTGCTGGTGCAGCGTCTGATGGATCACCGGGAAAAGGTGGCCAACCACCGCTCGCTGCACCAGGCTCTGATGTTGATGGCGGATACCCGCGATCTGCTGAAGCGCCGTTTGAACAGCGGTCGCGCCACCCTGGAGCATTTGAAACGCCACGGCGCTACCAGCCCGGAGCAGGTGGAAGAACTGAAGCAGTTGCATCAGACCGCCAAGGAGCAGCACAAGTACTGCCACCAGGAATTGCTGACGCTCAAATCCAGCCAGCGCATGCTGGCACGCCAGCGCGCCTCACTGCTGGCGCCGATATCCAGCCAGCAGCTGCAGCAATTGATCGAGGAGACCCGTCGTGCACTGAACGAACGCTGGTCGCCGCTGGGACTGGCGCGCGCCATCGACGGTTTTATGGGCGGGGTGGAGCACCAGTTGTCCAATCTCGAGCGCGAGGTGGATCAGGCCAATCGCCTTGTGGATGCGGTCTACGACCGCTCCAGCCTGAGCAACGTCATTTCCGCCGAGCACCATTTCGATATCGCCGGTTTCCGCGCGGCGCTGCGCGGTCTGCACCGGCAGGCGGCGCAGCTGCGCCGCTCACCGCAGCTGCTGCTGGCCCGTCGCAACCGCCTGACCGAGCGCTTTGTGGCGACGCTGGCGAACGAGGTGGGGCGGGTATACAGCCAGATGATTGCCGCGGTGGATGGTTGGCTGGAACAGGTGCTGGAGCCGCTGAAGCAGCATGTGCAGTACCAGAAGCACCTGCTGAACCGCCACCTGATCAAACTGACGGAGCTGAAGCAAAAGACCCAGAGCAAACGCACCGACCTGCGCGCGCTGGAGGAAGAGCTGTTGCGCAACCACAGTGCGCTGGGTGATCTGGAGGACCTGCTCAAGCAGACCCAGGTCGCGCCGCAGCCCATTGCACCGGCGCCGGTGGCGACGGTGACCAACAACGTGACGCCACTAAAGGCGCCCGCCACCGTGTAATTAAAGTGCTGACCGGGGCGGTGTACTCACGCCGCCTCCTTCCGTAAACTTGGCGCCCCGCCAAGCAACCACATGCGAAAGATTTTGACCACGGAAGCGCAATCTCCCCGTTCGGGAATCCCGGCCGATTCGGTCGGCATCGTCGAGCCGCAAAGCCATACCTTTCCCGGGCCGTTCAAACTGGCCTGCGGCCGCGTACTCGACGAATACACCCTGATGTATGAAACCTACGGGACCCTGAACGCCGATAAAAGCAACGGGGTGCTGATCTGCCATGCGCTTTCCGGGCACCACCATGCTGCCGGTTACCACAGCGAAAGTGACAAGCGCCCGGGCTGGTGGGATCACTACATCGGCCCCGGTAAACCCATCGACACGAATAAATTCTTTGTGGTGGCGCTGAACAATCTCGGCGGCTGTCATGGCTCCACCGGCCCCGCATCTATCAACCCCGCCACCGGCAAGCCCTGGGGCCCGGATTTTCCGCCGCTGCGCGCGCGCGACTGGGTCCACAGCCAGGCGCAGCTGGCGGATCTGCTGGGTATCCAGCAGTGGGCTGCGGTGGTGGGCGGCAGTCTCGGCGGTATGCAGGCGATGCGCTGGTCGCTGGAATATCCCGAGCGCCTGCGCCACTGTGTGGTGATCGCCTCGGCGATGAAGCTGTCCGCGCAGAATATTGCGTTCAACGAGACCGCGCGCCAGGCGATCACCTCCGACCCGGATTTCCGCGACGGCCGCTATCTGGAAGAAAATACCCTGCCGCGCCACGGCCTGGCGGTGGCGCGCATGATCGGGCATATCACCTATCTGTCCGACGACGGCCTCGGTAAAAAATTCGGCCGCGAGCTGCGCTCCGGCACTTTCGAGCAGGGCGTTGAGGAGCTGGTGGAATTCCAGGTGCAGAGTTACCTGCGTTACCAGGGCGATTCCTTCTCCGGCAGTTTCGACCCGAACACCTATATCCTGATGACCCGTGCGCTGGATTATTTTGATCTGGCGCGGGAGTACGGGGACGATCCGGTAGCAGCGTTTTCCCATGCGCGCTGTAAATTCCTGCTGGTTTCGTTCACCTCCGACTGGCGCTTTGCGCCAGAGCGTTCGCGGGAAATCGCCGATGCGCTGATGCACGCCAATGTGCCGGTCACCTACGCAGAGGTGGAGTCTCCCATGGGGCACGATGCCTTCCTGCTGCCCAACGAGCGCTATGAAAAAGTGTTTGCCGCCTACATGAACAACGTTGCCAGCGAGTGCAGCGCGGAGGTGACCGCATGACGCGCAAGGACCTGGCAATAATTGCCGATTGGGTTGCACCCAAGGCCCGCGTGCTGGATCTCGGCTGTGGTGACGGCGAACTGCTGGCGCAGCTGGCAAAACAAAAACAGGTGAGCGGATACGGGTTGGAAATCGATCCGGTACAGATCCAGAAGTGTGTCGAGCGCGGCGTGAATGTGGTGGAGCAGAACCTCGACAAGGGGCTCGCGAATTTCGCCGACCAGAGCTTTGATACCGTGGTGATGACCCAGGCCCTGCAGACGCTGCGCTCCCCACACCTGGTGGTGGAGGAAATGCTGCGGGTGGGGCGCGAGTGCATCATTACCTTCCCCAACTTCGGTCAGTGGAAGGCGCGCTGGCACCTGGCGTTTTCCGGGCGCATGCCGGTGTCGGATTTATTGCCATTTGAATGGTACGACACGCCGAATATTCACTTTTGTACTTTCAGGGATTTTGAAGTGCTGTGCCGCGAACGCAACTGGCAGATCCAGCACCGGCAGGTGGTCTCCGAGTCCACGGTTTCCGGGGTTTTGAAGGATTTTTTACCGAATCTGTTCGGTGAAACGGCGATTTACCATCTGACTCGCTAATATTGTTGGCAGAAGGTTGTATAACACGTCACTGCAAGATCTTTAGCGGTCCCGTTGTGGTGGCGATTAGCACAAGAGCAATACACGGGAATCATAGGAGGACGCTGTGAAACGTCTGTATGCTGCATTTATCTCCATCGCCATGCTGTTGTGGGCAGCCACAGCGGCGGCGCAGGGTGCCAAGGTCATCGAAAACTTTCAGGATTTCGGTGAATACCGGGTTACCTATTCGGTGTTCAACAGCGATTTCATCTCACCGGATATCGCGCGACTCTACAATCTGGTGCGTGCCCGCGACCGCGCTTTCGTGAATATTTCCGTGAGTAAAAAGGGCGAGCTTCAGGGGACCAGCGCGGGCGTTTCCGGTAATGCCACCAATCTGATCCAGCAGTCGCGGGCGCTGGAATTCCAGGAGATTCGCGATCAGGAGGCCGTGTATTATCTGGCTCCTTTCCGGTTTGAAAATGAAGAGAGTCTCACCTTCAATATCGACCTGGTATTGCCCGACGGCAGTTCCCAGCAACTTACCTTCCGCCGTCAGCTGCACAAAAACTGATTGGCGCTGAATCCCATCACAGCGGGCCTGTTGCGCTCGCTGTTTGCGTTTGCCGACGCCCAATTCCGATGTTTTCGGATTCTGATGCTAGTACCTGAAATAGAAAGCCCCCATGGATAAGATCGTCCTCGCCAGCGGCAACGCCGGCAAGTTGAAAGAGTTTTCCCAGTTGTTTGCGGGCTGGCAGATCGCGGTGTTGCCGCAGTCGGATTTTGTTAGCGAGGAGGCGGCGGAGACCGGCCTCAGCTTCATCGAAAATGCGCTGATCAAGGCGCGCCACGCCAGTCGCGCCAGTGGCCTGCCGGCGCTGGCGGATGATTCCGGACTCGCGGTGGATGCGCTCGGCGGCGCGCCGGGTATCTACTCCGCGCGCTACGCGGGTGAGGGTGCCAGCGATGCCGACAACAATCGCAAGTTGTTGCAGGCGCTGGAAGGCGTGCCGGCAGAATTGCGCACTGCCAGCTTCCACTGCGCGCTCGCGTTTGTGCGTACGCCGGAAGACCCTGTGCCGCTGGTGTGTACCGCGCGCTGGCAGGGCCTGATCCTGAATCATCTGGCGGGTGACCAGGGATTTGGTTACGACCCGTTGTTCTATGTTCCCTCGGAAAAACTGACCTCGGCACAGCTGCCGCGAGAGGTAAAGAATCGTCTCAGCCATCGTGCCCGGGCGGTGAAAAAGTTTGAGCAGCTGTGGCACGAGGAAATGGTGTTACCGGAACAGCAGCACCCTGCGGGCTCCGGCAAGACGCTGTTCTGAGTGATGCCCATGGCCAACGATTTACTGCCCCTGCGACTGCCCCCACTCAGCCTCTACGTGCACATCCCCTGGTGCGTGCGCAAATGCCCCTACTGTGACTTCAACTCCCATGTGGCGACCCATATCGCCGCTGGCGCCGAGCCCAGCGGTGATCAGTTGCCAGAGGTGGACTATGTGGACCAGCTGGAGCGCGATCTGCGCAGCCAGCTGCCATGGGTACAGGGGCGCAAACTGGGTTCAATCTTTTTCGGCGGCGGTACGCCAAGCCTGTTTTCGCCGGCGGCCATCGGGCGGATTCTGGATCTGGCGGAATCCCTGGTGGGCTTCACAGAGGGGATCGAAATTACCCTGGAGGCCAATCCTGGCACCTTCGAGCAGGCCAAGTTTGCCGGCTACCACAGTGCCGGGGTCAATCGCCTGTCCATTGGTGTGCAGAGTTTCGACCCGCTGCAGCTGCAGAACCTGGGGCGCATCCACACCGGGCCCGAGGCGGAAACTGCCGCTACCCAGGCCTGCAGCGCGGGCTTCGACAATATCAACATCGACCTGATGCACGGCCTGCCGGGGCAGTCGCAGACCGATGCACTGCGGGACTTGCAGCGCGCGGTGGACCTGGGGGTTGAGCACATCTCCTGGTATCAGCTAACGATCGAACCCAATACCGCGTTTTAC
The DNA here is from genome assembly GCF_036563125.1 of Microbulbifer sp. GTDB lineage: Bacteria > Pseudomonadota > Gammaproteobacteria > Pseudomonadales > Cellvibrionaceae > Microbulbifer. The sequence continues at coordinate 33,056 of NZ_DATCMV010000021.1, read as the reverse complement.
TCGGCACCCCCGGTCACCCCCGGTTCTGAGGAGATCGCAGCTATCCAGCAGGCGGGCAGGGCGTATCTGGCGGAGCAGGGCTATGGCCGCTATGAGGTCTCCGCTTACAGTCGCGCCGGCCTCGCTTCACTGCACAACCTGAACTACTGGTCATTTGCCGACTATATCGGCATTGGCGCCGGCGCCCACGGCAAGTTCACCCTGCCGGACAGCGGCCGCATTATCCGGACCCAGCGCACCCGTACCCCGCGTGATTACCTCGCGCTCGGTTGTGCGGTCGGCGAGGGCGGCCTCGATTTTCCGCTGCCCAGGGTCGCCGAAGTGGCGGTGGAGGAGCGACCGCTGGAGTTCCTGATGAACGCGCTGCGCCTGGTCGAGGGCGTGCCCGCGGAGTCCTTCGCCGCCTATACCGGGCTGCCGCTGTCGGCGCTGGCGCGGGAGTGGCAGCGGCTGGAGGCGATGGAGCTGGTGGTCCCGCTGGAATCCCGTATCGCTACCACCGCATTTGGTTATGACTATGTGGACGAGATCCTGCAGCGCTTTTTACCGGCAGGCTGACCGGCCATCGAGCGGCCTTGAAAATTGCATGGTTGGTCCCCAGATAGAGGCAAATGCCAACTGTTATGGCGAAATGCCAATGGTGGCGAGCCCATTTGCCTTGCGGGGCCTGCAGGCGCTACTTATCATGTCTGCCGACGAGGCCCCCGAGCCCGAAGAATACAGAACCACAGGAAACCACTATGAGCGCGAATATCGTCAACGTCACAGATGCAGAATTTGAAGCCGAAGTACTCAAGGCCGAAGGTCCGGTACTGGTGGACTTCTGGGCCCAGTGGTGCGGCCCCTGCAAGATGATCGCGCCGGTTCTGGAAGACCTGGCCGGTCACTACGGCGAGAAACTGAAAATCGTCAAAGTGGACGTGGACTCCAACAAGGAAGCGGCGGCCAAGTACAACGTGCGCGGCATCCCCACCCTGCTGCTGTTCAAGGGCGGTAATGTGGAGGGCACCAAGGTGGGCGCCCTGTCCCGTGCACAGCTGACCGAGTTTATCGACAGCCAGATCTGATTCCTCGTCAGATCCCTGGTCCCGGGGCGCCTTGTGCGCCCCGTGTCGTTTATGGCCGTTTACGGCGCGTGAAGCGCCAATAACAGGCGCCCCGGGTCGATGAAATAGGCCTTGCAGGATGCCGAACTGCCGTTATACTGCCTAGTAATCAAGTTAACAGTTCAGTCCAAATCTGAGCCAAGTCGCCAACCCCGCTGTCGATCCAGCCTCTCCGGCGCATACTCCTCAAGTTGAACGACCCACCCCCTGGCGCCTTTGCCATATCAAGCGTGCCAATGTGAGCGGTAATCCGTTTTCCGAAGAGTGATGAATTGCGTGCGGTCAGCCAGTCCGTCGGCAGGTCTTTACGGGCAACACCAACATCGAACTTTCAACTCCCTCCGCAGAAACATCCGGCGTGTCCGCGCCAACGGATAGCAGAAACCTCTATAAAGCAATTGGTATGAATCTTTCTGAATTAAAAACAAAACCCATTGAAGAACTGATTGAAATTGCCAAGGGCATGGGGCTCGAGAACCTCGCCCGCTCGCGCAAACAGGACATCATTTTCAATATCCTCAAGCGCCACGCCAAAAGCGGTGAAGACATCTACGGCGAGGGTGTATTGGAAATTCTTCAGGATGGATTTGGTTTCCTGCGCTCGGCCGACTCTTCCTACCTCGCCGGCCCCGATGATATCTATGTTTCCCCCAGCCAGATTCGCCGTTTCAACCTCCGTACCGGCGACTCCATTTCCGGCAAGATTCGCCCCCCCAAAGAAGGTGAGCGCTATTTTGCCCTGCTGAAAGTCAGCGATATCAATTTCGACAAGCCGGAAAACGCCCGCAACAAGATTCTTTTCGAAAACCTCACGCCACTGTTTCCCAATGACCGCCTCACCCTCGAGTGCGGAAACGGCTCCTCCGAAGACCTCATCGGCCGTATCATCGACCTGATCGCTCCCATCGGCAAAGGCCAGCGCGGCCTGATCGTGGCGCCGCCCAAGGCCGGTAAAACCATCATGTTGCAGAACATGGCCCAGGCCATCACCCGCAACAATCCGGAGTGCCACCTGATCGTCCTGCTGATCGATGAGCGTCCGGAAGAGGTTACCGAGATGCAGCGCTCGGTGCGCGGTGAGGTGGTAGCGTCTACCTTCGATGAGCCGCCGGCCCGCCACGTGCAGGTTGCGGAGATGGTCATCGAGAAGGCCAAGCGCCTGGTGGAACACAAGAAGGACGTGGTGATCCTGCTGGACTCCATCACCCGTCTGGCTCGCGCCTACAACACCACGGTGCCAAGTTCCGGCAAGGTGCTGACCGGTGGTGTGGACGCCCACGCCCTGGAGCGCCCGAAGCGCTTCTTTGGTGCAGCGCGCAATATCGAGGAGGGCGGCAGCCTCTCCATCATCGCCACCGCGCTGGTGGATACCGGATCCAAGATGGACGAGGTTATCTTCGAGGAGTTCAAGGGTACCGGTAACATGGAGCTGCAGCTGGACCGCAAGATCGCCGAGAAGCGCGTCTACCCGGCCATCAATGTGCGCCGCTCCGGCACCCGCCGCGAAGAGCTGCTGATGCCGGAAGGCGAGATGCAGCGGGTCTGGATTCTGCGCAAGCTGCTGCACGATATGGAAGACCTTGCCGCCACCGAGTTCCTGATCGACAAACTGAAGGACTTCAAGACCAACGACGAGTTCTTCCTGTCCATGAAACGGAAATAAATCCTATACAGAATAAAGGCCGACGGTTTGCGTCGGCCTTTTTTGTATCGTTTAGATTATTTTTGCAATGCGACGAATGAGGCGGGTAATTACGCCGATTCCTGTTGAAATGGCAGGGCGTTAGGCATATAAAGGCCAGCATTGCGGCGTAAATGACCAATGTTTACGCCACCCGAATTGGTCACAGGCGGCTGGGAAGTCGGCTGAACCCAGACCAATCTCAACTGGATAACGTGGTGGAGCTGGTTATCCAATTGTGAATGCTCGACAGCCCACTTACCTCTAGTGAGACTTTTTTGTGAATATCTATATCGGAAATCTGGCCTACGGCGTAACCTCTGACGATCTGCACCAAGCTTTCGGTGCGTTCGGTGAAATCTCCCGGGCTACTGTAATCACTGACCGGGAAACTGGCCGTTCTAAAGGTTTTGGTTTCGTAGAAATGCCGAACGACGACGAAGCGCGTAAGGCTATCGAAGGAATGAATGACCAGCCGCTGTCTGGCCGTAACATCCGTGTTAATGAAGCCAAGCCGCGCGAAGACAACCGTGGCGGTGACCGCCCGCGTCGTCCCCGCTTCTAAGTTATCGCTTAGATGCTCGGCAGCCCGCAGCTAGTGCTGCGGGTTGTTCAAATCCCCCTCCAGCCTCTTCGTCCTACCTCTCCGGTACGACGGTCTGCTCTCGTTTGTTCCCCGCTTTTCCATTTTTCCCCATTTGCTCGCGACTGTTTTACACTGCCCGCTGAATTTTCTGGTCTACCGGTAAAACATGAAATACAAAGACCTGCGCGACTTTATCCGCTTGCTGGAAAAGCGCGGATTGCTGAAACGCATCAAACACCCTGTCAGCCCTCATCTGGAAATGACCGAAATTGCCGATCGCGTATTGCGCGCTGGCGGTCCCGCCCTGCTGTTTGAAAACCCCACCGGCTACGATACCCCGGTACTCGCCAACCTGTTCGGCACGTCCGAGCGCGTTGCCCTCGGTATGGGTCGCGAATCGGTCAGCGAGCTCAGGGAGGTGGGTGAACTACTCGCGTTTCTGAAGGAGCCGCAGCCCCCGGAAGGATTCAGGGACGCATGGGAAAAACTCCCCATCTTCAAGCAAGTCATGAATATGGGGCCGAAGGTGGTCAGCAAGGCGGACTGCCAGGAAATCGAGCTGGATAGCGATGACATTGACCTGGCTCGCCTGCCAATCCAGACCTGTTGGCCGGGAGATGCCGCACCGCTGGTTACCTGGCCCCTGGTCATCACCCGCGGGCCGGAGAAGAAGCGCCAGAACCTCGGTATCTACCGTATGCAGCTGATCGGCAAGAATCGCCTGATCATGCGCTGGCTTTCCCACCGTGGTGGTGCGCTGGACTTCCGCGACTGGCAGATGAAGTTTCCCGGTGAGCCCTTTCCCGTTGCCGTTGCCCTCGGTGCCGATCCTGCCACTATCCTCGGTGCGGTTACCCCGGTACCGGACACCCTTTCCGAATACGCGTTCGCGGGACTTCTGCGCGGTGGCAAAACCGAAGTTGCGGAAGCGAAGCTCAGCAACCTGCAGGTGCCTGCCAGCGCCGAATATGTACTGGAAGGCTTTATCTACCCGGAGGATATGGCCGATGAGGGGCCCTACGGTGACCACACCGGTTATTACAATGAGGTAGACAGCTTCCCGGTATTCACCGTGGAAAAAATCACCCATCGCAAAGACCCCATTTACCACAGCACCTATACCGGCCGCCCACCGGATGAGCCCGCGGTGCTGGGGGAGGCGCTCAACGAGGTGTTCGTGCCCATCCTGCGCAAGCAGTTCCCGGAAATCGTCGATTTTTATCTGCCCCCGGAAGGCTGCTCCTACCGCCTTGCGGTAGTCACCATGAAGAAGCAGTACCCCGGCCACGCCAAGCGCGTGATGATGGGCGTGTGGTCTTTCCTGCGGCAATTTATGTACACCAAGTTTGTTATCGTCACCGATGACGATGTAAACGCGCGGGATTGGAAAGATGTGATCTGGGCCATGACGACCAGGATGGACCCGGCCCGTGACACCGTTATGGTGGAAAATACCCCCATCGACTATCTCGACTTCGCCTCGCCGGTATCCGGGCTCGGCTCAAAAATCGGCTTTGACGCCACCAATAAATGGGAGGGGGAAACCACCCGCGAGTGGGGCAGACCGATCGTCAAAGATCCGCAAGTCACACAGCGAATTGATGAAATCTGGAACAAGCTTGGCTTGTAATTCATATCGGAGCTTCGGAATAGAAGCGACATAGGGAAGTGTGAGTGTTTATATGCCGGCATCAATATGCAGCTATGGCGTGTATATAAACACTCATCAATGAATAAAACTGTTATATTTCAGCGAATATTCCAAGGACCAGGAAGCACACAACATGAAAAAATCGTCTATCGCCACTTTGGTTACCGTTCTGGGACTGCTTACCGCCGTTTTAAGTCAAATAATTTTGAACGGCGACAATGGTAATTTTGCCTTTGGTTTGAGTTCAGATTTTTGGGGTGGTTTTGTCATTAGTGCCGGGATTGGCCTGATGCTGGTGCTTATGTCGTTGCTCTACTCTAAGCCTAAAAGCTCCAGTTGATAGGCATACCAGTCTCTCGCGAAATGCCACCCCCTCCGGCTACGGAGCAGTAATATGTACACCAAGACGCTGTATGCTGGTTGGGGTGACATGGATTTCAACTCCCATATGCGGAACACCGCGTATCTCGACAAAGCCGCGGATGTGCGCCAAATGTATCTCATGGAACACGGGTTTCCGATGGAAGAGTTTTTCCGTCTGAAGATTGGTCCGGTTGTCATGAAAGATGAAGTTGAATACTTCAAGGAAGTCGGTCTGCAGCAACAAATTACGGTGACTTACACGCTCGCTGGACATGCAGACGACGGCAGTCGTTTTCTACTCCGTCATGAGGTCATCCGTCCCGATGGTAAGCTGAGCGCGCGCGTCACAAGTGCGGGCGGATGGCTTGATCTGAATGAACGGAAATTAATTGCACCACCTCCAGCGCTGTTGGCAGCGATGAATTCGCTTGAGAAAACCGATGATTTCGTCGTGCTGCCTTCAAGTGTAAAAACGCACACCTAAATAGCTGGTCGGTTAATCAGCGCTTTCAATAACCCTGTGTCGTGCGGTATCGGTTAGAGGTTGCAGAGGCCTTCAAGCTCAATTGATGGGCCGAAAACATACTCGCAAATTCTGTAAATGAAATAGGAGGTTCCTGTGGAAGGTTTGTTGGGCTTACTGATTTTTATTGCGGATATCTACGCCATCATCAAAATTCTACAAAGCTCCGCGAGTGGGCTGAAGAAACTTATCTGGGTACTGATCGTGTTGATTCTGCCAGTGATCGGTTTGATCGCATGGTTTTTTGCCGGCCCCGGCGGCAAGTCGGGTTAATTGGCTGCCTGAGCGGTTCCTGAATCCATGAAATGCGTTGTCACCAATGTCCTGTCGATGCTTCCGGACGCAACACAGGGGGAGGTGTTTGACAGTATTGTGGAGGGCGCTCATGTCAGGGTGGAGCGTATTGTTTCCAGAGGACAGGTGACGCCGGATGGGGAATGGTACGACCAGGCTGAACACGAGTGGGTGCTGGTGCTCGCGGGAACCGCACGGCTTCAGATTGAGCAGTCTACCGCTGGAAATGTTGCGCCATCGTGGCGGGAGGTCACTCTTGCACAAGGTGATTGCCTGAATATCCCCGCCCACTGCAAGCATCGGGTCAGCTGGACGGACCCCCTGCGGCCCACCGTCTGGCTGGCCGTATTCTACCGCTGACTGGTTTATCCGTTACTTTGCAGAAATTCCGTCATCGCCTTGATGTAACGGTCGAAGGCTTCGTACTGCGGCACATGACCGACGTTTTCCAGCTCCACCAGTTTTGCCTGCGGGATTTTTTCGGCGGCACTTTTTCCCAGCAGATCATAACGGCCGAGTTGCGGTTGCGCTGATGCCGGTGCGCGGTTGCGACCGATAGCGGTCTTGTCGCGGGTGCCAATAATTAGCAGCGTCGGTGCGTTGATGTCGGGAAATTCATACACCACCGGCTGAGTAAACACCATGTCTGATGTGCGCGCGTCAATAACCGCAATTTTTTCCGCATCCGCGCCAATCGTCCATCCGCCCTGAATGTCCAGCAGGGGGTTGTACTCGGGTTTCCATTTGCCATCGAAGTAGGCCTGGGTCATGTAACCTTTGACCATCTCCGGTGTCTGCCTTTTCTCCGCGGCAATCGCTTCTTCAATGGGCTGGTAGGGTACGACCTTTTTCCAGTCTTCCAGACCGATCGGGTTGATCAGAATCAGTTTTTCCACACTCTGCGGATACATCAGCGCAAAGCGTGCCGCGAGCATACCCCCCATGGAGTGGCCAGCTACGTGTACCTTGTTGATGTCCAGGTGCTCGAGCAGTGCATTGGTATGTTGTGCGAGTGCCTGAAAGCTGAACTGGAAACCCAGTGGCTTGCTGGATTTGCCGAATCCGATCTGGTCCGGGACGATAACGCGGTATCCCCGGTCGCTGAGGGCTTGAATGGTGGATTGCCAGTAGGCGCCGGAAAAATTTTTTCCGTGGAGTAGTAGGGCGGTACCTAGCGGCGGCTTGTCTGCCGTATTCGGCTCTATGTCCATGTAAGCCATGCGCAATTTCTCGTCGTGGCCGTTTTCCACAGGTTGCTGGCTCGGCAGCGGGAGAAATTTTACAGGATAAGGGTAGGGGTAATTGCTAAGCAGGGCGTCCCGGGGCTGAATCTGGTAATTCTCCGCGGCAGCCGCGAGGGGCAGCTGCGGCAGAAAAACGGCAACGGTGCAGAGCGCGCCTAAGCATGCGCGCAGCGCTTTTCGATTCATCATTTATTTTCCGTTAGCAGGTCGCAGGCGCAAGCATGCTGCTCAGAGTGTGCCCGCACTGAGCATGCCCGTACTCTGATCCGGCAGAGGCAATCGTGGCAGGTCAGATACCGCTTGCAGTAACCCCTGCTCGTAGAGACGTGCCGCCTGGTCTTTTTCGCCGAGGGCATACAGCAGTCGCGCCAGTTCTGCCGAGGTAGCGGGATCGGCGCGCAGCAACAGGCTCTTTTCAAAATACTGCCGGGCCTTGCCCCAGATCTCATTGCGCAGGCACAGACGGCCCAGGCAGGTGAGCAGATCGGCATTCTCGCCGTACTCTTTTTGCCAGCCGTCGGCGACGCCCAGTTGCTGGTTGGCGTCGGCACCGGTAAGCAACCCGTAAAGCCGCACTGTGTCCCCGCGCCATTCGCGGTTCAGAATCCAGCGCAGCTGTTTTTCCGCTTCCAGATCGTCGCCAACCTTGTGCAGCATTTCACCGTAGAGGTTGCGCAGTTCGATATTGCGCTGCCAGCGACCGTTGAGGCTCTGCCAGGTTTCCCGCAGCCTCTCCGTGTCTCCGCGATTGGCAGCGTCGCGCAACAGGTTCTGATACACCTCGAGCTCCAGCTGCTGCAGCTGCGATTCGGGCATGGTGCCGTGCTTTTCCAGTCGCGGCAGCAGCTCGCGCAGGCCGTTCCATTCACCGATATGGTAGTAGGCCTGGCGCAGCAGTTGCAGCAGCGCAGGGTGATTGGGTTCTTCCTGCATGGCGCGCTGCAGGCTGGCGATACACTGCTCGTAGTGCTTGTCGAGCAATTGCATGCGCGCCTGGCTGATGGCGACCGCGAGCTGGGTGTCGTCGCCGGTGGCTTCCGCTTTCGCCAGCAGCTCGTTGGCTTCGTCGCGGTAACCCAGTTCAAAGGCGCTGCGCGCGGCAGCCAGGTAGTTGATGATGGGTGCATCGGAGCGCGCGGCGCTTTTCAGCAGCAGGCGGCGGGCGCGCGCCCAGTTGCCTTCCATATATTCCACCAGCCCGTTGGTGAGCCTGCGGCGCGCGGTGCGGCTGCGGCCGAAGCGGATACGACTGACGCTGCCCTCGATGACGCGGGCGATGCTGCGCAGCAGCCAGATAAACAGGAACAGCGCGAGGATGCCAAGGGCGAGGCCGCCCACGGCCACCCACAGGTTCATCTCTATCCGTTTCCCGGACTCCCCGCCGACCATCAACAGCAGGTAGCCCGGATAGGAGCGCATCGCCTCGGCCAGCAGCGCGCCGCCCAGCAGCAGCACCAGCGTGAAAAATAAAAAGCGCTTCACGGTTGGTTGCCTCCGTTATCGCTGTCCGGCGATTGCCCCGAGGAGACCTTGTGCATACGGTCGATGTAGTTGCGCAGGGCGCTTTGTGACGCGCTGAGGTTCGGCAGGTCCGTGGTGACTTTCTGCTGGCTCAGGTCTTCCAGTTCACTCAGGATCACCTGCCGTTGTGGGTTGTCCACACCGTAATCCTGCAGCAGCTGACGGGCGTGGGCGAGGGAGTCCTTGTACACGGTGTCGTCCGCGCGCAGCACCGCAAGTTCTGCCTGTTCCATATTCATGCGCAGGCTCTGGCGGAAGCGGGTTTCGCTCTGGGGCGACAGCAGGACCGGGTCCACCTCGCCGTCACGAATGCGCACGGAGCCCTTGAGAAAATCGACGAAATTATCCCAGCTTGAGCGGAAGTGGTCTTCGCCCACATCCTTATTCTCCGCCTGATGTTGCGCCGCAGCGGCATCGCGCTTGGCGAGGTCGAACTGGGGCTGGATATTCAGGTTTACCATCTGCTCCTCCAGCGCACGCAGGCGCAGGTAGAGGCCTTCGCGGTCGACATGTTCCGCGAGCTTCAGCGCGGTAATGTCGCGCGCGAGCTGCTGGCGTACACCATAGAGATCCGGCAGGTCCACATCGCGCACAATGGTATCCACTTCCTGCAGCAGGCCGAGGGCGGCGCGGCTGTCCTGCTCCAGCATCAGGCGCTGGTTGGCGAGTCGCAGCAGGTAATCGGCCTCGGCCAGCTGCCAGTCTTCACGGCTGGCATTACCCAGTTGGCTGAGGCGGTTGCCTTGGGCCGTGACATTGCGCTGCAGGCCGGCGAGCTGCTGCTCAAGTTGCTGGATGGTCTGGCTCTGTTGCGCCAGCTGTTGGCCCAGCTGAGCGATCATCTGCGCAGTGTGATCCTGAGGTGGCACCGGCGATGTGCCAGCGGGCTCTGCTGGGCGGGACTCGTCGGGCTGCAATACCGGCTGCTCGGGCACCGGCGATACGTTGGTGGGTTCTGTGGCGTTGGTTTCATCTATCGGCACCTGTGGTGCCTGCTGATCGCTACTCGCTTCTGATGCGTTTTGCGTATCACTGGAGCGCGTGCCACTGGGGTCTGCCGCGAAGTGCCGGCCGATCACCGGCAGGGATTGCAACTGCTGGCTCACCTGCTGGCGGACGCCGGGCACCAGGTACCAGGCAGCGACTGCGGCGGCAACCAGCAGCAGTAGCAACAGCCAGAACCAGCGCCACGGGCTGCGTTTTTTTACCCCGCTGGGTGCGGCTGCTTTGCCTGCTGTTTTCCCGGTATTGGCCTTGGCGAAATTGCTTTTGGATTCACCCTTGGGTTCGGCCTTTTCGGTCACCAGCGGAATGTTTTGTTGCTTGTCGGCCTTGGTGTCCGGGGTGCTGCCGCGGTCGCTGTTGTCGGTAGCGGAAGAAGGCGGGACTTTTTTATCGCTCATGGACTCGTCTGCTCAGGGTGGACGCCGAAAGGCACAGGCTTTTGCCGGATACGTCACAGGCGGCGCGGATGCCGGAAGAAATTTTGTCGCCAAATTATAGCGACTGAAGTGGCTCTTTATACGAAGTCTGGCGCGGAAATGAAATTTTTTACCGACGCTGGCGCGGAATCAGGAATGACGAGTGACGTTGCTGGCGTCGGAGTTGCCGGCGAGGGTGTGTTCCAGTGCCGCCAGCATGGCGCTGTCGCCGGCATTGGTGGCGGCCTGGGCGCGGGCAAAACCCTGTTCGCGGGCACTGATGGCAACGCGCTCGCTGGGGCAGACCAGCGGGCACGCCAACAACAGCTGGCGGCTGCTGCTGGCCAGTGCCGCGGTGAGGTTGTCCAGGGTTTCGCCGCTGTGCACGACGATGGCGTCGGGCAGATGGGCATAGTTACGCAGCTGCTCAGTGGCAGCGGCGGGAAGCAGGCGCTGGTACAGCTCGCAGTAGTCGAGACGCGCGCCGCGGGTTTTCAGGGTATCGCCGATCAATGTACGCCCACCCTGGCCGCGGAAAATGATCACGCGCTCGCCCCGGGGGTTTTGTAGCGCGGGGAGTGCCAGCAGCGCCTCGGAATCCATGGCGCCTTGTTCGGCTTCGAGGCCATTGCTTTGCGGCTCGGCGCCGCGCGCGCGGATGGCGCGGGCGGTGGCGGCGCCGATCCCGTAATAGCGTGGGCCCTGCGGCAGTTGCGGCCAGAAGTCGTCGAGCCAGTCGAAGGCATGCTGCACCGCGTTCTGGGACACAAAGATGGCGTGGTCGAACTGGTCGAAGTCCATCACCAGGTTGCGGATTGCCTGGGCGCTTTCACCGTCGGTGATCGGGGCTATCTCCAGCAGGGGGATACAGTCCACCTGTGCGCCGTGCGCCTGCAGCAGATCGCGGAAGCCGCCGCTCTGGTGAGCTGGGCGGGTGATCAGGATGCGCCGGCCGGCAAGTGGGTTGGTCACGATTTACGCTTTGCCATCAAAGATCGGCGAGGATTTTGTCGGCGCCGGCCTGCAACAGTTGTTCGGCGAGACGGATACCGAGGGCTTCGGCGTCGGCGGCATCCCCGTGTACTTCTGCGTGCAGCATGGTGGCGCCATCGGGACTGCCTACCAGGCCGCGCAGGTGCATACCGCCGTTGTCACCGAGCACCGCGTAGCTGCCGATGGGTACCTGACAGCCGCCATTGAGGCGGCGCACCACCGCACGCTCGGCGGCGAGGCGGGTACTGGTCTCGGTGCAGTGCAACGGTTTGAGTAAAGCCTCCAGTGCCGGGTCACGGCGGGACTCAATACCCACCGCGCCCTGGCCACCGGCGGGCAACAGCACTTCCGGTTCGATATAGGCGGCGATGCGCTCGCGCATTTCCAGCCGCAGCAGGCCGGCAGCGGCGAGGATGATGGCGTCGTAATCGCCGGCATCGAGCTTGGCCAGGCGGGTGTTGACGTTGCCGCGCAGGAATTTCACTTCCAGATCCGGGCGCACGGCCAGCAGCTGGCACTGGCGGCGCAGACTGGATGTGCCCACCACCGCGCCGTGAGGCAGTTCCTCCACAGAGGAATAGCGATTACTCACGAAGGCATCGCGGGGGTCTTCCCGCTCGCAGATCACCGGCAGGTGCAGGCCCTCGGGGAATTCCATCGGCACATCTTTCATGGAGTGCACCGCGATATCCGCAAGTCCATCGAGCATGGCCTTCTCGAGTTCCTTCACGAACAGACCCTTGCCGCCCACCTTGTTCAGCGGGATATCCAGCAGCTGGTCGCCACGGCTGGTCAGCGGCAGCAGTTCCACGGTGAGTTCGGGGTGGTGCAGCTCCAGCTGTTGCTTGACGTAGTTGGCCTGCCACAGGGCGAGGGCACTCTCGCGGGTGGCGATACGGATCTTGTGAATGGTGGTGTCAGACATGCGCGGGAACTGTCGTGGTTGAGAATTCGCGCGCAAGTCTACCAGTTTGTGCGCGGGATTACTGAGCGCTGTACTGGCGCAGCCAGTCCTCGAGAAAGATACGCGCGGCGATGGAGTCCACCGGGTCGCTGGCGTAGTGACCGCGGTGGCCGCGCCCGCGGGCTTCCTCCTTGGCGGCGCGGGTGCTGAGGCGCTCGTCGGCGTATTCCACGGGGAGGCCGAGGCGGCCGTGCAGGCGCTGGCCGAATTTGCGTGCGCGCGCTCCGATCTCGCTCTCGCTGCCGTCCATATTGAGCGGCAGGCCCACCAATAGCAGCCGCGGCTGCCACTCATCGATCAGGCGCTGCACCTGGTTCCAGTCCGGCTGGCCGTCGCGCGCGCGCAGGGGCTCGAGTTCACGGGCGCTGCCGGTGAGGCTCTGGCCGTAGGCGGTGCCAATGGAGCTGGTGCCGAAGTCAAAGGCGAGTACGGTAAAGGGTTTGCTCATGGGAATTGGGGCGTTGGCGAAATTGGTGGGACTTAACTCGGGAACTTGTTGTCAGGCGTGGCCGGACTGGGAGCTGATCCCGCTCAGGTCAATGCCGTGGCGTGCGGCGGCGGTGAGCCAGCGCTTCTCCATGGGGGTGGCGAACAGGATTTCAGGTTCCGCCGGCAGTGTCAGCCACGAGTTTTCAGCGATCTCCTGCTCCAGCTGCCCCGGGCCCCAGCCCGCGTAGCCCAGGGCCAGCAGCACATCGTCCGGGCCGCGACCAGCGGCGAGGGATTCAATGATGTCCTTGGAGGCGGTGAGGCTGATATCGTCGGAAACTTCGGCGGTGGAGGCGAATTGCATCCCGCGACCGTGCAGCACGAATCCCTGCTCCTGCGCCACCGGCCCACCCACCAGCACCGGTTCCTGTCCGCGCAGGCTGGCATCGTCCAGCTGCAGCTGGCTGAAGACCTCGCTCCAGGTGATGCGGCTGGGCGCGTTGATGACGATACCCATGGTGCCTTCGGTGCTGTGCTCGCAGATGAATGTCACCGCATGCCTGAAACGCGGATCCTCCAGGCCGGGCATGGCGATGAGGAACTGGCCGCGCAGGCTGTTGTGGGTGAGGTCGCTGTCGAGGTTCGCAGGGTGTTTGAAGTGCATGGGGCTTAGTTTAGCTGTTTCGCCGCAACAGGCGGAGTTTGCTCGGGTGTTCCGGGCGCGGATCAACCTCGGTCGGAACGGCCTTCGGCGGCGGTGGAAAACCCGGTCATCTCGAAGCGCCAGGTACGGATGATCTCCAGGCGATCGGCCTGTTTGCGGATCTCCGGTGGGAACGGTGCGAAGGGGGCAGCGAGGCGCACGATCTGCTGGGCGGCGTCGTCGAGGATGCGCTCACCGGACGACTCCAGAATCACCACTTCCTCAACTGCGCCGGTGGGCAGCAGGCGCACCATCATGCGCAGGTTGCCGGTTATCTGTTTTGCCAGCGCCTCTTCGGGGAAGTTGTCATTGCCGACGGCCTCCACCTTCTGGCGCCAGTCGTGCAGATAGGCGGCATCGGCCGACGCTTTGGTGGCAACCGAGGTGAGGCGGCGCACGCGCGGGCGCTGGGCGATGGTCTGACGGATCTTGTCGAGGCGCGCCTGCAGGCTGGCGATCTCGGGGTTGCTTGGCGGCAGATCGCTGGGCGCATCGCCGCGCTTTTCTTCAGAGCGTTTGTCTTCCGCCGGTAGCTCCGGCGCCTGCTCGGGGCTGTCGCCGATGGTGGTGATCAGCTGGCGCAACTGGTCCGCCGGGCGTGCAGCCTGCTGCTGCGGCAGCGGATTGACCTGGCGGATACTGGTGTCGGCGATCTCTGCGTGGCGGTCGCTGGAGAGTTCTTTCGGGGTTTCCGCGGTACCGCTGGCCTGCTGGTTGTGCTGGGCCAGGTAGTCGGCGTCTTCCGGTGCATCCAGCGAACGGTGTTGGGCGAGGGTTACCTCGAGGGTGGGCGGCGCCTCCTTTGCCTCGGGCGCGGTAAAGGCCACGCCAAAAATGAGCAGTGCGTGCAGCGCGCAGGCCAGGAACAGGGCGAAGGTGAAACGGTCGCCCTGGCTGGGGGGTGTCGCCTGGACGCCCGGGCTGGGTTTGGATTGGCTGGCGGCTGCGGTCATTGTGATTATTGCTTTACTGCTGCTTTATACGACTGTTTTGTTGGGAGACTGCGATGGTCTGTGCCGTGATAGGGCAGGCGCCAGTTTATCCCTTTTTGTCCAGTCGGTCTGTGATCGCGCGCATCAACAGTCCGCCGATGTCGGTGCCGTAGGCGGCGTCGATCTCGCGCACACAAGTGGGGCTGGTGACATTCACTTCCGTGAGGTACTCGCCAATCACGTCGAGGCCGACAAACAGCAGGCCTTTTTCCTTCAGTGTCGGGCCTACCTTGCGGGCTATCCACAGGTCGCGCTCGCTCAGCGGTCGCGCCTCGCCGCGACCACCGGCGGCCAGGTTGCCACGGGTCTCGCCGGCCAGGGGAATGCGCGCCAAGCAGTAGGGTACCGGCTCGCCGTCCACCATCAGAATACGTTTGTCGCCGTCTTTGATCTCGGGAATATAGCGCTGCCCCATGATCTGGCGCTGGCCGTTGTCCGTCAGCATTTCGAGGATCGCACCCAGGTTGGCGCCGTCGGGTTTTACGTGAAAGATTCCGGTGCCGCCCATGCCGTCGAGGGGTTTGAAGATGACGTCCTTGTGCTCGGCGTGGAAGGCGCGCAACAGTTGCATGTCGCGGCTGACGATCAGTGGCGGGATGCACTCGGCGAAGTGGGTGGCAAAGATCTTTTCATTGCAGTCGCGCAGGGACTGCGGGTTGTTGGCCACCAGGGTGCCCGAGCGTTCGGCCGCTTCAAGAATATAGGTGGAGTAGATGTACTCGTTATCAAACGGCGGGTCGACACGCATCAGGATGACATCGAGATCCCCCAGGTGCACCGGCTTGCGCTCACCCAGTTTGAACCAGTTCTGCGGATCCTCGAACACCTGAAGTGGCGAGCCATTGCCCATGGGCTTGCCGCTGTCGAGATACAGGTCGGATTGCAGAAAATAATGCAATTCAAAGCCCGCACGCTGGGCCGCCAGCAGCAGGGCGAGGGTGGTGTCTTTTTTGTAGGTGATGTTGGCGATGGGGTCCATGACCACGCCGAGAGTCTGGCTCATACCGGTATCCATGTGATGAATCTGTGCTGGCCGGGCGCCAGCCCGAGAGGAAGTGCTGGCGGCCGCGGAAAATTCGGAATCTGCGTCCGAGTGTTACAGGTCGCTAAGGTAAGAGTAGCGGGCAAGCTCCGCAAGGTTGTGTGTGGCGGTGTCGCGGGGCGAAATTGCGCTCTTGCTCACAATTTAGCCTTTGCCGGCTGCACACCCCGGCGGTCGCTAGATTCACTGTGGTATCTGTGATACAAGTTTCCCCCTGATCTGCGCCCGCCGGCCGCGGCCACTCGCAGCGACGATCGGACCCCGTCAAGAGGTTACACATTAGGTCGGGAAGCAAGAAATCCGGCCTGAAAAATAAGTAAAGGGGACTTGGGAACACACTATGGAGCTCAACTGGGAAAGTCTCACCGTGATGGTGATTGACGACAGTAAAACCATTCGTCGCACCGCGGAAACGCTGCTGCAAAAAGCGGGCTGTGCGGTGGTTACCGCCACTGATGGCTTCGATGCCCTGGCCAAGATTGCCGATTCACGTCCGGACATCATTTTTGTAGACATCATGATGCCGCGTCTCGACGGCTATCAGACTTGCGCTCTGATCAAGAACAACAGTGAATTCCGCAGCACGCCGGTAATCATGTTGTCCAGTAAGGACGGCCTGTTCGATAAGGCCAAGGGGCGCGTGGTGGGGTGCGACCAGTACCTCACCAAACCGTTCAGCAAAAGTGAACTGCTGGGTGCGATTTCCGCCCACGCCAAACCTCATCATGCAGCCTGAGAACTGGTTCTCGTTGCGGGTGTGAAATTTTCGACGGAAATCGCGTAGACTACCGTGTCTGAACTTCCGAGGCCCGCGCGCGTTCGCTAAATGGTGGGGTAGTCAGGAAGCTCGGTTACGAATAACAAAGTGTGTGATCGCCGCCGTCTGCATTGGTGCGCGATTGGTGCCAACAACAACCGCCTGGCAATCAGAGTGATGCCGAAAGCGGAAACACTATCTCGGGGGAACAGATGGCCAGAGTACTAATCGTCGATGACTCGCCAACCGAAACTCACAAGCTGACCACCATTCTGGAAAAGAACGGCCACGCGGTTCTGACTGCGACCAACGGTGAAGCCGGCGTCGGTGTTGCCCGTGAGCAGCGTCCCGATGTCATCCTGATGGATATCGTGATGCCCGGCCTGAACGGCTTCCAGGCTACCCGCCAGCTCAGTAAAAATGGTGATACCAGCGGTATTCCCATTGTGATTGTCACCACCAAGGATCAGGACACCGACCGTGTGTGGGGCATGCGCCAGGGCGCGCGCGCCTACCTGACCAAGCCTGTAGATGAGAGCAAGCTGCTCGGCACCATCGCGGAGGTGTTGGCCTGAGGCCGACGTTGAAAGTCCGTGCAACCAACTCTTACCCCCTATCTGGCGCTGGTTGATATTGCCAATCGCGCAAAAGCACAGGCGAAGGGGCTACCTGCCCGCCAGGAAGTCAAACCCTACTGGACGGGCATCGGATTTTCTATTCTGGGGCACCGTTTCGTCGCCGCCATGGAAGACGTGGTGGAATTGCTGGAGGTCCCCCAGTACACCTTCATTCCCGGGGTTCAGCCCTGGGTGCGCGGGGTGGCCAACGTGCGTGGCCGCCTTTTGCCGCTGGTCGATCTTGCTGCGTTCTTCGGTGGCCACCTGACCAATTCGCGCCAGCGCCGTCGGGTGCTGGTGCTGGAGCAGGGCAAACTCTATGTCGGCCTGATCGTCGACGAACTTCACGGTATGCAGCATCTCGCACTGGAATTCGGCAAGTTGCCGCCGGCGGATCTGGCTGAGTCTTTCGCTCCCATGATCAGTGGCCAATTCGAGTTGCAGCAGGGGCGCTGGCTGGTGTTCGACCTGCAGGCCCTGGTCAACGATTTTCAATTTGCGGATGCCGCGGCTCACTGAGCGGCGGCTTTCTGTTTTCTGGCACCCCCCGATTCAGGTAACTCCGAATCCGGGTGTCACTGAGGTGGGGCGCATTTTGTGCGTCAAACCTATTGCGGATGATGGTTTTGGCCGTTCGTTCGCGCAAAGCCCGTTGTCGGCAAGTGCCGGTTTTTGGGGGAACCCACACAGTTGGGTAACAGGGGATGGGAGGCCGCGAGGTCTCGACAGTGGTGACAACAAGAATTTGGCCTGAGGGACAGGTCCGCCAGGAGTAAATTATGAAAACAGGCTCCCAGAGTTCATTTTCCGCGCTGCGTAGTAACAGTGCGGCGGTGTTTATGGGTCTGCTGGTACTCGCCACACTGATTGGACTGTTCGTCAGTATCTACTTGGTGCAGAGCTACGCTGGCCGGGACCAGGGGTATCAGGAAGACGTGGCGGAACTTCGCGCCCTGTCCTATCAGGTGGTGTCTTACGCGCCGGCGGCCACCGCGGGCGACGAGCAGGCATTCGCGGACCTGGAAAAGGTCGTCAACCAGATGGCCGCCACCTGGAACGAGTTGCAGGGTATGGACCCTGGCAGCAAGCGCGCGCTGGAGCAGGAGCTGGCAGTATATGGCCAGGTGTGGCGCCAGTTGCGCGAGCAGGCCGATACCATTATCGGTAACAAGGATTCGATCATCTTCCTGAACGACGTGGCGAGCACCCTGAATGACTCGCTGCCGGAACTGCAGGCAGAGCACAACAACATCGTGGAAATCCTGCTGGCCAACAACGCCCCGGCCAATCAGGTAGAGCAGGCCCAGCTGCAGGTTTGGCGCGCCGAGCGTATCGGCCGGAACATCGACAAGATGCTGCAGGGTGGTGACGATGCGGAATCCGCAGCGGACCAGTTCAACACCGACGCCAGCCTGTTCGGTAAAGTGGTTGAGGGTATGAAAGGCGGTGACGTGGTGATGGGTATCTCCCGCGTGACCGACGGCGAAGCGCGAGAGTCTCTGGAAGAGATTACCGAGCTGTTCGAGTTCGTAAGCTCCTCCGTACGTGAAATCTTCGAAGCGACCCCGGCGCTGTTCGCCACCCGCCAGGCGGCGGATGGTATTGCGGCCTCCTCCCCGCAGCTGCTGGAAGCACTGTCTGTTCTGAACGACCGCATCGGCGGCCTGTCCAGCGAGCGCCAGCCCAACAACCAGACCATTTTCATCATTGCCGGTGTGTTCGTACTGTTGATCTTCGCCATGATGATCCAGGCCTTCTCCGGCACCCGCCGCAGCCTGCGCACCGAGTCCGAAACCAACGAGCGCAACCAGCAGGCGATTATGCAGCTGCTGGACGAGCTGGCCGACCTCGCGGATGGTGACCTGACAACCTCCGCCACCGTAACCGAGGCCTTCACCGGTGCGATCGCGGACTCCATCAACTACACCATCGACCAGCTGCGCGTGCTGGTATCGCGAATCAACGGCGCAGCACAGGAAGTATCCTCCCTGTCCCAGGAAACCCAGCAGACCGCTCTGCACCTGGCCGAGGCCTCTGAGCACCAGGCCCAGGAAATTGCCGGTGCTTCCGCTGCGGTTAACGAGATGGCGGTGACCATTGACCAGGTATCTGCGAACGCCGCGGAATCTGCGCAGGTAGCGGAACGCTCGGTACAGATCGCGAGTAACGGCGCCAAGGTGGTACAGAACACCATCAAGGGCATGGATACCATCCGCGAGCAGATCCAGGACACCTCCAAGCGAATCAAGCGACTGGGTGAATCTTCCCAGGAGATCGGTGACATCGTTAGCCTGATTAACGACATTGCCGACCAGACCAACATTCTGGCACTTAACGCCGCGATCCAGGCCTCTATGGCCGGCGACGCGGGCCGCGGCTTCGCGGTGGTTGCGGACGAGGTTCAGCGCCTCGCAGAACGTTCCGCCGCCGCTACCAAGCAGATTGAAGGCCTGGTAAAAGCGATTCAGTCCGATACCAACGAAGCGGTTGTGTCGATGGAATCCACCACCACTGAGGTGGTGCGCGGTGCCCGTCTGGCGCAGGACGCGGGTGTTGCCCTGGAAGAGATTGAAACGGTATCCACCAACCTCGCATCCTTGATTCAGAACATCTCCAACGCGGCACGCCAGCAGGCTTCCTCCGCGGGCCACATTTCCAACACGATGAACGTGATTCAGGAAATTACCTCGCAGACCTCTGCCGGTACCCAGGCCACGGCACAGTCCATTGGTAACCTGGCCCAGACCGCCTCCGCACTGCGCGACTCCGTTGCCGGCTTCAAACTGCCGAGCCATGACGATGTCGACGGTGAGAGCGATCTGTACGACGGTGACCTGGCCCAGCTGTCGGAAGAATTCCCGATGCTGGATGACGAAGCTGCCGAAGACGAGCTCGACATGCTCACCGCAGAAGAGCGCACTGGTCGGGCCATGGCCTGATCCACCGCAGATACCCATAACGACAAAAGCGGACCTCCCCGCGGCCGGCACGGCGCCGGGGAGGTGCAGAGCAGCAGGTGAACGGCGCAGGCCGTTGTTAGCGTCTGCCGGCGAGCAAACTGAATTACCGAGGACTTGGCGTGAGTCGCGACAATCCCAATTTTGTAGCCCTGGATTGGCTGATAGGCGAAATCAACGAGACGCTGGCCCAGGCGCGCCAGCAGCTGGAAACCTTTGCCTCGGATTCCTCTATCGCGGACCCCTCTACCGACAGTTCCGGTCTGCTGAAAAACTGCCTGGGCCTGATTCACCAGGTCCACGGTAGCCTGCACATGGCGGAGCTGACCGGCGCCGCCATGCTCGCTGAAGAAATGGAACAACTGGTGCACGCGCTGGCCAGTGGCGAAGTGGAAAACAGCGATGAAACCCGCGAATTCCTCATGCGCGCGCTGCTGGAATTGCCGCTGTACCTGGAAAAAATTGCCTTCCAGCGCCGCGACAACGCGGTGTTGCTGTTGCCCCTGTTGAACGACCTGCGCGCGGTGCGCCGTGAGCGCCTGATCACCGAGGGCGCGCTGTTCTCGCCAAACCTGTCCGCCCTGGAATTTGCCACCGGCGAGCGCCAGCCACTGCTTGGCAACAACGCCAAACTGCAGGAGCTGGTGGCCAAGCTGCGCAAGATGTACCACGTGGCTGCCGCGTCCCTGATCCGCGACGTCAACAGCGGCGAGAGTATCGCCTACCTGAACAAGGTGTGTGAAAAAATGGCGCTGCTCTACAGCGGTAGCCAGCGCCAGCACCTGTGGGAAATCCTGCGCGGCCTGCTTGAGGGCATTGCCGATCACCGGGTCAACGTACTGCCGGCGCTGCGCCAGCTACTGCGCCGCATCGATGTGGAATTCCGCCTGCTCGCCGGACAGGGTGCGCGGGTACTGGATGCGCGCCCGGATCACGACCTGCTGCGCAACCTGCTGTTTTACGTTTACCTCTCCGGCCCCAACGGCCCGCGCACAAGCGCGCTGTACCAGCAATTTGCCCTGGACCAGGCCGTACCTGGGACCCCGCGCCCAGATACCGAAGCTGCACTCGCCATGGGACCCGAGGCCATGGGTACCGCGGTGGCGGCGTTGCGTGAGGAGCTCGCCAATGTGCGCGAGGCGCTGGATCCGAGCATCGCCAATGCCGAGCGCCCGCCGCTGGCCGATACCGCCATTGTCGCCAAGCGCATCGCGGATACTCTGGGCGTGCTGGGGCTGGAAAATCAGCGCACCCGTGCCCGTGCGATCTACGAATACCTGCGCGATGCCTCGCGCAGCGCGGACCCGGATGAACTGCTGATGCAGGCCGCGTCCGAACTGGTGCAGCTGGACTCCGGTCTCGCCGCCGCCGTGGAGCGCGACCGGCGCAACGATAGCGAATCACCGCTGATGGGCGAGGCCACCGGCCGCGTATTGCGCGAGGCCCGAATTGGCCTCGAAACCGTGAAGGAAGCGGTCGTCGAATACATTGCCAGCCACTGGGATGCCGGACATCTCGCGCAAGTGCCGAAGCGCTTGCAGGAAGTCTGCGGTGGCCTCGACATGGTTGGATACCGGCGTGCGGCGGAGATCGTCGGCGCCTGCAAGGCCTATATCGAAGAGCGTCTGATCAGTGCCGGCGACCAACCGGACTGGAAACTGTTGGATACCCTCGCCGATGCCGTCACCAGCGTCGAGTACTACCTCGAGCGCCGTGCCGATGGCATCGAGGATGCGGACATGTTGCTGGCGCTGGCGGAAGACAGTGTCGCCACCTTGGGTTACGCCGTCGCCGATGGCGAGGGTGCAGTGGCAGTTGAGACTGCGGTTGTTGTCGATACTGCAGCGGTCGATGACGGAGCTGGCGATACAGCAGATTTTGCCGCGGAGTTTGTCTTCGAGGACGCCGATATTGCCGCATCCGAGTCCGACGAAACCCCGCTTGTGGTGGAAGCGGATTCCCAGGGTGACGATGAGCAACGCGCCCTCGACAGTTTTGAATATTCCCTCGATATCGACGAAGTCAGTTCTGCAGAGAGCGCCACGCCCGAAGCGGATACCTATTCTGACCCTGCAAGCGAAGATCCACTCGCTGGACTTTCCGCCTCATTGGTAATAGAGGCCGGTGCCGCGCAGGTCAATGAGTCCAGTGACGACGACACCTCTCTGTTGGACGCAAGCTGGTTTGCGACCGATGAACCCGCGCATGCTACGAAAGATAGCGCCGACGGAACCTTGGCAGATACCGGTGCGAGCAGTGTGCCGGAAGCGCCGGCGGTTGCCTCCGTGCCGATGCTGGAAGACGACGATGACGCCAGCATCATCGACGAGGAAATTCTGGAAATTTTCCTCGAGGAAGCCGGTGAGGTGCTCGACACCATCAACCACTATTTCCCGATGTGGGCGGCCAATTTCGACAATCGCGACGCGCTGGTGGAGTTCCGCCGCGGCTTCCACACACTGAAGGGCTCCGGCCGCATGGTGGAGGCGCTGGAGGTGGGTGAGCTGGCGTGGGCCGTGGAAAACATGCTGAACCGGGTGCTCGACGAAACCGTCACCCCGGGCCGCGCCCATGTGTTGCTGATCGAGCAGGTCATCGCCAAGTTGCCGTCCATGGTAGAGGGCTTCCGTACCCAGACGGGGGATCCCGACCCGGCGCGCACCGCGGAACTGGATGCCTGGGCCAAGCAGCTCTCCCACGGCGAAGTGCCGGAGGCACTGCTGCAATCGATGCCGGCAGCGGCTGCGCCAGCGGTGGAAGACGGTATCACCGGTCAAATTGACGACTATGTCGACGACAACGCCCAGCTTTGGGACATCTTCGCCCAGGAGGCGGAGACACACCTGGCCACGGTGGCGGAATTCCTCGCCGAGATGGCGCGTGCTGCACCGGTGTACGGCATACCCTCAGATCCGCTGCACCGCGCACTGCACACACTGAAAGGCTCCGCGCATATGGCGGAAGTCACCCAGGTGGCGGAGTTGATGGCACCGCTCGAGCGCTTTGTGAAAGAGCTGCGCACCTACCAGGTGGCGATCGACAGCGACATCTTTGAACTGATCAGCGATGCCGCCAGCTATGTAAAAGCCGTGCTCAACCAGATTTACCGCGGCGAGCCGCTGTACGTGGAGCGCGCCGAGCAGTATCTGGCACGCGTCGCCGAGTTGCAGGAGCGCGCCGTGGGTCACCTGATCCGCGAACGCGAAGCCAACGAGCCCAAGGCAGTCGACCCACAATTGTTGGCAGTCATTATGGCCGACGGCATGAGGGTGCTGCTGGACGCAGACGAGATGCTGAACCAGTGGCGCCAGCACCCGGGCGAAACCGCCATTCTGTTGCCGGTTGCCGAAGAGCTGGATGTTCTGCAGCAGGCCGCGGGCCAGGCGCAGCTGCCGACGCTGCAGGAACTGTCCCAGTTGCTGCTGGCGGTCTACCGCCAGGTGATCGACGGTCACCTGGAAGAAGAGCCCGCGCTGTGGGCAGCGCTGGAGCAGGGGCACAACGAATTGCTGGATCTGGTGGACGCGGTGGCCGCATCCACCGATCTGCCGCCGGTGAGCGAAGTGGTGGGCGAAGCCCTGCGCACTCTCGCTCAGGGCGATGACGGCGCCAGCGAAGAAGATATCGATCTCGCCGAGTACGGCATCGACAGCAGCGAGTTCACCTTCGACGAAGAGATTCTCGTCGCTGCGCCGATGGAAGCCGATGATACCGAAGCCGGCGATATGGAAGTGGTTGCCGCAGAGGATGCCGACGAGCAGCTGCTGGCGGATCTGAGCTTTGACGAGTTGCTGGCCGAGGAGTCCGCGATCGATGCCAGGGCGCCGGCCGCGGAAGAGGATATTGACCTCGAGCTGCCAGCCGACATTGAAGTTGATGTCGTCCGTGCTGAGGCCATCGATACGGGTACGCTGGAACTGGATGGCATTGAGTTCGCAACTGCGGAAGCCCTCGACGATACCGAAGTGGCGGAGTTCGAACTCGCGGATACCCCGGACGAGAGTGCGCCGACCATTGAGGAATTCCTCACCGAGAACCTGTCCGTCGCGGACCTTGAGTTGCCAACAGCGCTACAGAACGATCTGCCTGCTGGCACCGAACAGGTACACGATACGGTAACTCCAGCAGTGCCTGCGCCACAGGTGGATGTGCCGACGGCAGTTGCCGAAACCGATGGCGAGATTAGCGCCACCCAGCGCGCGCTGCTCGCGGACATCGACCCGGATGTGGTGGAAGTTTTCCTGGAGGAAGCCGGCGACCTGATGGATGAACTCGATGAGTTGATCCAGAACTGGGAGCAATCGCCGGAAGACAAGGGTGCGCCGGAAGCACTCAAGCGTGTATTGCACACCTTCAAGGGCGGTGCGCGTATGGCCGCGCTGATGGGGCTCGGCGAGGTGGCGCACCGCTTTGAAACCGTCATTGAAAACATGCAGAGCGGCAGCTCGCCTTCTGCGGCGTTCTTTGTCGACGCTCACCGAATTTACGATCGCCTGATGACTGGCGTCGAAACCGTGCGTGCGTGGATGGGAGGCGAGGAAATCGGACCTTTCTGTGCGCTCTTGGACACCCGTTGGGCAGATGAGCAAATCGCACAAGAGGCTGCCGCCGCAGAACATCAGCCGGGTGCTGCAGCGGTTGCCGAAGAGCATGAATTTGTCGACGTGGCCGAAGCGGACGAAGAAGTCCACGAAGAACCCGAATTCGACAGTTATGCGCCGCCGGTAGAGGTGATTGAAAAAGCGGCTGTGCCGGTGGCCGCTGCGGCCCCCGCCAGCAATGTGCTGCCGTTTGTGCGCAAGTCGAAAGATGTCGGCGACCGCAACGGCGGGCAGCCCCGCAACCAGCCCCAGGAAATGGTGCGGGTGGCATCTGAACTGCTGGAAGAGCTGGTCAACCTCGCCGGTGAAACATCGATTTCCCGCGGTCGACTGGAAGAACAGGTGTCGGAGTTCGGTCTCGCCCTCGACGAGATGGACTCCACCCTGAGCCGACTGAACGAACAGCTGCGTCGCCTCGACAAGGAAACCGAAGCTCAGATCCATTTCCGCCAGGAGCAGTTGGCAGAGCAGGACGTGGATTTCGACCCGCTGGAAATGGACCGCTATTCGTCCATTCAGCACCTGTCGCGCTCGCTGCTGGAATCCACCTCGGATTTACTGGAGTTGCGTCAGACCCTGGGTAACAAGGCGCGGGACACCGAGACCCTGTTGCTGCAGCAGTCACGGGTAAACACCGAACTGCAGGAAGGTCTGATGCGCAGCCGCATGGTGCCTTTCTCCCGTCTGGTACCGCGCCTGCGCCGTATCGTGCGTCAGGTAGGCGCGGAGCTGGGCAAACAGGTGGACCTGGTGTTCTCCAACGTGGAGGGTGAACTGGACCGGTCCATGTTGGAGCGTATGGTGGCACCGCTGGAACACATGCTGCGCAACGCGGTGGACCACGGCATCGAGTCGCCGCAGAAACGCCGTGACACCGGTAAGCCCGAACGCGGCCGCATCTCCGTGGCACTGGCGCGCGAAGGCAGTGAAGTGGTCATCACTATCAGCGATGACGGTGCCGGTATCAACCTGATGCGGGTGCGCGAGAAGGCCATCGAAAGCGGCCTGATGCGGCCGGACGCGGAGTTGTCCAACAACGAGATCATGCAGTTCATCCTGCAGGCGGGCTTTAGTACCGCCGAGAAGGTGACCCAGATTTCCGGGCGCGGCGTGGGTATGGACGTGGTGTCTGCGGAGATCAAACAGATCGGCGGTAGCGTGACCATCGGCTCGCAAATAGGCAAGGGTACCGAGTTCGTGGTGCGCCTGCCGTTTACCGTGTCGGTCAACCGTGCGTTGATGGTGAAGGTGGGGGACGACCTGTTCGCGCTTCCGTTGAACACCATCGAGGGTATCGTGCGTCTCAGTCCGTTCGAACTGGAGCACTATTACCGCACCCCTGAGGCGCGGTTCGAATACGCCGGTGAACCCTATCAGGTGAACTATTTCGGCAGCCTGTTGCAGTCCAGTGCGCAGCCGCGCCTGGCGGTGGAAGACATGCAGATGCCGGTGCTGCTGGTGCGCTCGGAAAATACCGCCATGGCACTGCAGGTGGATGCCATCATGGGCAGCCGGGAAATCGTGGTGAAGAGCCTCGGGCCGCAGTTTGCCAGTGTTCAGGGGGTTTCCGGGGCGACGGTAACCGGTGACGGTACCGTGGTGGTGATTCTCGATGCGCACGCGCTGCTGCGTAAGCACGCCGCTCTGCTGGCGCGCCCGGAGGCACCGCTGCTGCAGGAAATTACCACCATCAGCGGCCGCGAAGAGCCGGTAGCGCAGAAGCTGGTGATGGTAGTGGACGACTCGGTGACCGTGCGCAAGGTAACCACCCGCTTCCTCGAACGCGAGGGCTATCGCGTGATCACCGCAAAAGATGGCCAGGACGCCATCATCCAGCTGCAGGATGTGATCCCGGATGTGATGCTGCTGGATATTGAAATGCCGCGTATGGACGGCTTCGAGGTGGCGCGCAATATCCGCTCCAGCAGTCGCCTGCGGAATATTCCGATCATCATGATCACTTCCCGTACCGGTAAGAAGCACCGCGACCACGCGCTGTCATTGGGGGTAAACCACTACCTGGGTAAGCCCTACCAGGAGGAAATCCTGTTGGGCGCGATCCGCGACTACACCGAAACCAGAGCGGACGTGTGATGGCGGTACCGGTTAATTACGAATCTGTTGAAGCCCGAGTGCGTGGCGGAGAGTACACAGCATGAGCGGATTAGACGCCCTGCCCACCACCGAACTGCCGCAGGAAGTGAGCAGCCTGTTGCTGCCGCTGGCAGACGGCCACCTGCTGGTGCCGGTGGATACGCTATCGGAAATCATTGCCCTGCAGAGCCCGGTTTCCGCGTTCGATGCCCCCGACTGGTATATGGGCGAGCTGCACTGGCGGGAACTGCGCTTGCCGCTGGTGTCATTTGAGGTGATGCGTGGCAACCCCATGCCGGTGCTGCGCAGTAACTGTCGTATCGCGGTACTGAGCAGTGGCAATGGCGACGGTGACCTGCCGTTTTTCGCGGTGGTACTGCAGGGCACCCCTCGACTGGTGCGAGTTACCCCGGAAGAGCTGGTGGCGCGTGAAGGCGAGTGCGCCATGGGCGAACTGATGCACGTGGCCCTGTCTGGCGAATTTGCGGTGATTCCGGACCTGTCGACGATTGAGGAAGTCTGCCTCGAGTACCGCAATCGCCGCTGAATGCCACGGCTGAATCAGAGCCACAAAAAAACCGCCCGGTGAGGCGGTTTTTTTGTGGCTGCACTTTGTCAGCGGAAAACTGCTGGCGCGTTATCGCATCAGAAAATTTCCTCCGGCAGCTCTTCCTGGGTCTGATGCTCGCCGGCGGCTGGCGCCTCCGGGCCATCCGAGTAGATGGATGGATAGTTGCTGTAAGTCTCGCGCCCCGGCACCTTGTCGGCGCGGAAGATCTCAAAGATTCCGCCGCTCGAGGTGCGCAGCCCGGTGCGCGGGTTGATGCGCATGGTGACGATGTTGTCCGGCTGCGCCAGGTGCCGCTCCGGCAGGCCTTCCAGCGCCGAACTCATAAAGTCGATCCAGATCGGCAGCGCCGCAGAGCCGCCGTATTCATTGCGGCCGATGGGGGTATTGTCGTCAAATCCTACCCAGGTGCTGGTGGCCAAATAAGGACTGTAACCGGAGAACCAGGCGTCCCGCGGGCCGTTGGTGGTGCCGGTCTTGCCGGCGATATCGCCGCGTTTCATCACCAGTGCCTTGCGGCCGGTACCCAGCTTGATCACGTCTTTCAGCATCGAATCCATGATGTAGGCGGTTTCCGCGGTCATGGCGCGGGGTGCGCGGGGGCGCGCCTGTTCGTCTGCCTGTAGCGGCGCCACCGGCAGGGTGCGCAGCTCGATGGGCTCGCGTTCTTCGGACGCCAGCGCGGTGTCTTGCTGCAGCGCCTGCAGATCGATGGGTTCGGGTTGCGCGCTGGGTTCCTCGCCGGCTTCCGGACACTCCTGGCAAACGGTGAGCGGCAGCGCCTGATACACGGTGTCGCCGCGCACATCCAGCACCTGGTCCACCAGATAGGGCTCGACGCGGAAACCACCGTTGGCGAATGCGGCGTAGCCGCGCACCATCTCCAGCGGGGTCAGCGCGGAGCTGCCGAGAGCAATGGACAGGTTGCGCGCCAGCTTGTCGCGTTCGAAACCGAAACCTTCGACGAAGGTTAGCGCGCGATCCAGCCCGAGGGATTGCAGCAGGCGGATGGAAACCATGTTGCGCGACATGTAGAGCGCCTTGCGCAGACGCGTCGGGCCGAGGAAGTCGCCGCCGTCGTTCTCCGGGCGCCACACGTCCTGCAGGTTCGTCTGCTCGAAAATGATCGGGGCATCGTTAATGATACTGGCGGCGGTATAGCCGCGTTCAATGGCGGCGGAATAGATAAACGGCTTGAAACTGGAGCCGGGCTGGCGCGCCGCCTGGGTGACGCGGTTGAAGTGGCTCTGGCGGAAGTCGTAACCTCCCACCAGTGCGCGGATGGCACCGTCTTCCGGCTGCAGTGATACCAGCGCGCCCTGGGCAGTGGGCACCTGGGCCAGGTGCCACTCCTCGCGGGACTGTGGTGCTTCGAGCTCTTCCTCGTCGGACAGCCCCTCTGGCGTGGAGAACGGATCGTCAGTGATTTCGGTGCCGGCCAGGCTCTCGGCGGCGTTTTCGATCGCAGCGGCGCGGGCCTTTTTCTGTTCTTCCGCTACCTGTTCGGCGGAGATCACTACGCGGCGCAGGCGCACCACGTCGCCGGGCGCGAACATTTCGCCTGCAGACTGGAGGCTCGCGCCCCGGGCATTTTCCGATATATACGGGCGGATGCTGCCGAGACCGCGATCCCATGGGATCTCGATCACGCGGCGATCGCGCAGCTGCACGCTGATACTGCGGTCGGCAACCGCAGTCACCACCGCGGGCTGCAGGCCGCCAAGCACCGGGATTTCCTGCAGCAGGTCCACCAGCTGATCGTTGTCCGCCAGCAGTTCCGGGTCCAGGCGTTGCTCCGGACCGCGGTAGCCGTGGCGGCCGTCGTAGGTCTCGAGGCCTTTCTGCAGCGCCTTGCGCGCGCTGTCCTGCAACTTGCTGTCGACCGTGGTGATGACCTGGTAGCCGTCGGTATAGGCGGCGTCACCGAACAGGTCGACGGCCTCCTTGCGTGCCATTTCCGCCACGTAGGGGGCGTTCATGTCCAGGTCGCGACTGTGGTAGCGGGCGGTGACCGGTGCGGTGATGGAATTCTTGTACTCGTCCTGGTCGATGTAATCCAGATCGAGCATGCGCTTGAGGATCCAGTTGCGCCGCACCAGCGCGCGCGAGGGGTTGGCAATGGGGTTGTAGGTGGAGGGTGCCTTGGGCAGCCCCGCCATCATCGCCCATTGGGCCAGGCTCAGCTCATTGATATCCTTGCCGTAATACACCTGGGCCGCGGCCTGGAAACCGTAGGCGCGGTTGCCGAGGAAGATCTTGTTGATATACAGCGCAAGGATTTCATCCTTGCTGAGCTCCTGCTCGATCTGCAGAGACAACAAGATCTCGTTGAACTTGCGGATAAAACGCTGTTCACGGGTTAGGAAGAAATTGCGCGCCACCTGCATGGTCAGCGTACTGCCGCCGGACTGGATGGAGCCACTTGCCACCAGCTGGCGGACGGCGCGCATCAGGCCCTTCAGGGAAACGCCGCTGTGGGAGTAGAAGGTGTCATCTTCCGCCGCCAGGATAGCCTTGATGAACATATCCGGGGTCTGTTCGATGGTGATCGGGCTGCGGCGCTTCTCGCCGAACTCACCGATCAGCTTCATGTCGCGGGAATAGATGCGCAGTGGTGTCTGCAGGCGGATATCGCGCAGGCTCTCGACCGACGGGAGGCCGGGCTTCAGGTACATGTAGATGCTGGAAAGTGCCATGGCGCCAGCGGCGGCACCGGCCAGCGCCAGCCACAACAGGGACAGCAGGCGGTTGCGGGCTTTTTTGGTCATGAAAATGCTTCTGTATACGTCTTGATCAAAATTGTCGGCACTGTATGACAATTATACGAATAATGTGCGCTGTTACCTATGCAAAAGGCGGTTGCGACGGTAATTTAAAGTGCTATACCATCAAACCTCGATAACCCACGGAAAAGATAAGAAAAATGGGGATGCTCCCTTTTCTCAACAAGGGTCCTAAAGCCATGCTTGGGCTCGATATTAGCTCCACCTCGGTAAAGTTGCTTGAACTGAGTCGCAGTGGCGACAAATACCGCGTGGAAAGCTATGCAACCGAGCCTCTGCCGCCAAATGCGGTAGTGGATAAGAATATCAATGACGTGGGTGCGATTGCGGAAGCCATACGCAACGTAGTGCGCCGCTCCAAGACCCGTCTGCGCCAGGCTGCAGTGGCGGTGTCCGGTTCCGCGGTCATTACCAAGACCCTGGAAATGCCGGCGGATCTCTCCGACGACGCACTGGAAGCGCAGATAGCGCTGGAAGCCGATCAGTACATCCCCTACCCCCTGGATGAGGTGAACCTGGACTTTGAGGTGCAGGGGCCGTCAGAGCGGGGCGAGGGGCAGGTCGAGGTGTTGCTGGCGGCCTGCCGCAGCGAAAACGTGGAGCAGCGGGTTTCCGCGCTGACCCAGGCGGAGCTGCAGCCGGGCGTGGTGGATGTGGAAGCCTACGCCATTGAGCGGGCCTTCACCCTGATGGAAAACCAGTTCCCCGCCCAGGAGCAGTTGGTGGTGGCGGTTGTGGATATCGGTGCCACCATGAGTGCGCTGTCGGTGATGGTAGACGGTCGCATTGTATACACCCGCGAGCAGCTGTTTGGCGGGCGCCAGCTCACCGATGAAATTCAGCGCCGCTACGGCCTGTCGGCCGAAGAGGCCACGCTGGCCAAGCGCCAGGGCGGCAGTGGCCTGCCTGACGATTACTACCCCGAGGTGCTGGAGCCTTTCCGCGATGCGGTGGTTCAGCAGGTCACCCGCTCCCTGCAGTTTTTCTATTCCTCAACCTCCTACAGCGATGTGGACTACATCCTCCTCGGCGGCGGAGTTGCCGCGATGGACGGTCTCGCCGAAATGGTCGGTCAGAAGCTGAATAAACCCACCCTGGTGGCTAACCCATTCCGGGATATGAGTGTGGCGTCCCGGGTCAACCGCCAGTCACTGGCGGTAGAGGCGCCGTCGCTGATGATTGCCGCCGGTCTCGCCATGCGCGAGCGGGAGTTCTAACACATGGCAAAGATCAACCTACTCCCCTGGCGCCAGGAATACCGGGCGCAGAAACAGAAAGAATTCCAACAGGTCGCCGCGCTGGTGGTGATCGCAGCCGCGGTCAGCGTATTCATGTGGATGAAGACCGTGGATGCGCAGATCGCCAACCAGAATGAGCGCAACCAGCTGTTGACGACTGAGATTGCCGCTCTCGACAAGCAGGTGCGCGAGATCAAGGATCTCAAGAAGCGTCGCCAGGAGCTGATCGACCGCATGCGGGTGATTCAGGAGCTCCAGGGTAACCGACCGCTGTCGGTGCGCTATTTCGACGAAATGGTGCGTGCGGCGCCAGAAGGTCTGTGGTTGGTGAACCTGACGCGCACCGGCAAGACCCTGAAGATCTCCGGTGTGGCGGAATCCAATAACCGGGTTTCCTCGTTTATGCGCAGTCTCGACCAGTCCGAGTGGTTTGAGTCGCCCAACCTTACCGGTGTAACCGCCAAGCCGGAATTCGGCGAGCAGGCGAGCGCATTTGAAATGACGGTCAGTGTCAGCGGCCGCAAAAAAGCAGAAGATGGCGACGCCGCCAACAGTGGAGCGTAACCGTGGCGCTTGAAGATACTCTCAAACAGCTGAATCAGCTGGACATCAGCGATATCGACTTCTCCCGTGTCGGTGTCTGGCCTTTGGCCGGGCGCGTGGTGCTATTGATCGTGATTGCCGCGGTCTTGGTGGGTGGCGGTTATTTCTTCATGATCAAGGACCGCTATAGCCAGCTGGAATTCGCGGCCAACAAGGAGCGCGAACTGTTTACCCAGTTCGAGCGCAAGTCCTTTGAGGCGGCGAACCTGGACGCCTACCGCGAGCAGCTGGCGGAAATGGAAGAGACCTTCGGCGCACTGCTCAAGCAGCTGCCGAAGGACACTGAAGTGCCAGGACTGCTGGAAGATATCGATGAATTTGGTCGCGGCAGTGGCCTGACTATCCAGAAAGTCGCCCTTGAGGGCGAGCAGGTGGGCGAGTTCTATGTGGAGCTGCCCATCCGCATCGAAGTGCAGGGCGGCTATCACGAATTCGGCGCCTTTATCAGCGGTATTGCCGGCATGCCCAGAATCGTCACCCTGCACGATTTCGATATTCAGGCGGGTAAGGATGGAAAGGGGCTGCTGAACATGGTGGTTAACGCCAAGACCTATCGCTACAAGGATCAGGGGGCAGAGGGATGAAAAAATACTTCGCCCTGACCGCAGCGCTGCTGGCGCTGGCCGGTTGTAGCCTGGACGGCAATCACAGCGATCTCAAGGATAAAATGGCGGCGGTCAAACACAAGCCAAAGGGCCAGATTGAACCGATTCCGACATTTACTCCATATAGCCCATACGTGTACAGCGCCGCTGCCCTGCGCAGCCCGTTCATGCGTCCGGTGCTGGAAGCGGACCAGCGTCTGGTTGGCCGCAAGCTCGATGTGGCGCCGGACGTGAATCGCCAGAAAGAGCTCCTGGAAAATTACCCCTTTGATGCCCTCTCCATGGTGGGCACCCTCTCCCGCAGCGGTCAGCTGTGGGCGCTGATCAACGATGGCGACGGTGGTATCCACCGCATCACCATCGGCAACTTCATGGGCAAAAATCACGGGCGTGTAGTCAACGCCTCATCGTCACAGATCGATGTACTGGAAATTGTGCCGGATGGCACCGGTGGCTGGCTTGAACGGCCGCGGGCTCTGACTTTGGAAGAGAAGGACAACTAAAAATGATCACCAAGCAACTCGCCTGCGTATTGGCCCGGGCTGCCAATACACTGCCGCGCGCCAAAGCGCTGCTGCTGGGCCTGCTGATTCTGCCACTGGCGGCGCCAACCCTGGCCAGCCAGTTAAAAGATATCCAGTTTTCCGAACTGCCCGGCAGCCGCCTGCAGCTGCGCCTGACATTCAGCGATGTGCCGCCGGAACCCACTGGCTATACCAT
>NZ_DATCMV010000154.1:0-3812 GCF_036563125.1 Microbulbifer sp. | reverse complement strand
ATGGCCGAGCATCAGTACCGCGGTTCGGCAGTGGGCTTAAGCTGGGACGGCACGGGGTTCGGGGAAGACGGTAGTGTGCGCGGCAGCGAGTGCCTGTACTGGAATGGCCGCGACCACGTAAAGCGCATTGCCAGTTTGCGTGACTTCCCGCTGCCCGGTGGCGAAAGCGCGATCCACGACCCTCGCCGAATCCTGGCCGGCATGCTGTATGAATGCCTCGGCGAGCGTGCATTTTCATGCGCACTTCTCAGGAAAAAATTCGACACCACAGAATTATCCATTGTGCGCACCATGTTAAAGCGTGGCATCAATACGCCGCGCTGCTCCAGCATGGGCCGACTGTTTGATGCCGTGGCGGTAATTCTGGGCTTGGTCGACTCCGTCAGTTTCGAAGGACAGGCGGCGATGGCGGTTGAGTACGCCGCGGAGCCTTCTACTACCGAGATCTGTTATCCCTTCACTATTCAGGATACAACCCAGGCAACCTGTACCCTGGACTGGGCGCCAATGCTGCTGGCATTGCTCGGTGATGAGGATTGCGGGCTTTCTGTCGCCGACCGCGCTTGCGCCTTTCAAAACACCCTTGCACAAATGGCGCTCGCAGCAGTGCGCCGCACCGGCGAGCGGAAGGTCTTTGTGTCGGGTGGTGTGTTTCAGAACAAACGCCTGCTGGAGGGTACCGCCGGGCTTTTGCGGCATAACGGCTTTCACGTGCACTGCCACAGCAAGGTACCTCCCAACGATGGCGGTATTGCCCTCGGGCAGCTGTATTACGCTCGCTGTATGGCTGATAGCCGCGTGGCCAGAGACGAGGGGAGTACGCTATGTGTCTAGGCATCCCCGGGCGTATCGAGGAAATCCTCAATCTCGCCCCGCTGGAGCGCACGGCACGGGTCAGCTTTGGCGGTATCACCAAGGACATCAACATCGCCTATGTACCGGAAGCCGTTGTGGGGGATTACGTGATTGTGCATGTGGGTTTTGCCATCAGCCGTGTCGACGAGCGGGAAGCGCAACGCATATTCGATTACCTCGCCCAACTCGGTGAGTTGGAGGAACTGGAATAACCCATGAAGTTTCTGCACGAATATCGCCAGCGCCAGGACATTGAGCGGATCGCACGTGCGATCGCGAACATGACGACCCGCCCTTGGACCATCATGGAAGTATGCGGCGGGCAGACACACGCGATCGTTAAGTACGGTCTGCAACGGTTCCTGCCATCCGCGATCACATTGGTGCACGGTCCCGGTTGCCCTGTGTGCGTCACCCCGCTGGAGATCATCGATCAGGCCTTGGCCATTGCCTCACGGCCGGACGTCATTTTCTGTTCCTTCGGCGATATGTTACGCGTCCCCGGCAGTACGCAGGATCTGCTTGCGGTGAAAGCCCGGGGCGGCGATGTGCGCATGGTCTATTCACCGCTACACGCGCTGGATATCGCCAGGCAGAATCCCGAGCGCAAGGTGGTGTTCTTCGCCGTCGGATTTGAGACCACCGCACCCGCCAATGCCATGGCCGCGTTCCTCGCCCGTGAGCAAGGCCTGCGAAACTTTTCTCTGCTCGTATCCCAGTTTCTGGTGCCTCCGGCCATTGAGGCAATTAGCGGCGCCACCGATTCACGGGTTAATGGATATCTGGCTGCCGGTCATGTGTGCGCGGTGACCGGGTTCGAGTCCTACCATGTGCTGGCGGATACCTTCAAAGTACCAATCGTGGTAACCGGGTTTGAGCCACTGGATATTCTGCAGGGAATCTTGATGGTCGTGCGGCAGCTCGAACGCGGCGAATACCAGGTGCAGAACCAGTATGCGCGGGCCGTAGCGCGCACCGGTAACCAGCGGGCGCAGGACATGTTGCGGCAGGTATTCGAGGTCACTTCGCAGACCTGGCGCGGTGTTGGCGAAATTCCCGCAAGCGGCCTGCGCCTGCGCGCACCGTTCTCGTCGCAGGATGCCAGGCAACTTTTTGCCAGCGAAAAGTCGTCCCCGTGTGATACCAGTGGATGTATCAGCGGCGAGATCATGCAGGGGCGCAAAAAGCCGAACGAGTGCCCGCATTTTGGCCAGCGCTGCCAGCCTCAACATCCATTGGGGGCGCCCATGGTGTCGTCCGA
Organism: Microbulbifer sp.; assembly: GCF_036563125.1. Classification (GTDB taxonomy): domain Bacteria; phylum Pseudomonadota; class Gammaproteobacteria; order Pseudomonadales; family Cellvibrionaceae; genus Microbulbifer. The sequence continues at coordinate 1,696 of NZ_DATCMV010000154.1, read as the reverse complement.
GGGCCCGTGCGCCGCCTATTACCGCTACCGTGCCCGGGGCATCACCGGCGAGGCTGTCGATGCTCAAACCAATAACCCAACCAACAGCTCAGCCCATGAATATTGATTGTCCGCTCCCCGCGGATACCGAAGACACTATTCGCCTCGGTCACGGCAGCGGTGGTGAGTTGAGCCAGAATTTGTTCCGCGACTACATTCATCCCTACATAAAAAACCCCTGGCTGGACCAATTGCACGATGGCGCACGCCTTCCGTTCACCGGCGCGCGGCTGGCGTTCACCACGGATTCATTCGTGGTCTCGCCGCTGTTTTTCCCCGGCGGTGACATCGGTGAACTCGCGGTTTACGGCACCGTCAATGATCTCGCCATGAGCGGTGCGCGCCCGATGTATTTGAGTTGCAGCCTGATCCTCGAAGAGGGGCTGCCACTGAAAACCCTGGCAAAAGTGATGGCTTCCATGGGGCGTGCCGCCGTACAAACCGGCGTGCAGCTGGTCACTGGCGATACCAAGGTGGTGGAGCGGGGAAAGGGAGACGGCCTGTATATCAATACCGCCGGGGTCGGTGTAGTGGAACACGAATGGGAGATAGCAGCGGCGACCATTTGCCCCGGCGATCGGATACTCCTCTCTGGCGATATCGGCCGCCACGGCATGGCGGTGATGGCAAGTCGCGAAGGGCTCGCGTTCGATACACCGTTGCAAAGCGATTGCGCACCACTACATGAACCGGTGCATGACCTACTCCAAGCGGGTATTCGTGTGCACTGCCTGCGAGATCTCACCCGCGGCGGCCTTGCCACGGCACTGGTGGAACTGGCGAGAGCACGGGGCGCATCATTTTTACTGCGGGAAAGCGAGGTACAGATTTGCGAGTCGGTGGAGGGGGCGTGCGAGCTCCTGGGACTCGATCCCTTCTATGTTGCCAATGAAGGGCGCTTTGTGGTGTTTGTGGCTCCCGAGGAGGAGCCGGCAGCACTGGAGATATTGCGCCGCCATACTGTGTCTGCGGGAAGCCGGACCATTGGGCTGGTGACTGAAGTAGGGCGGCCAGATGTCATTCTCACAAATTTCCTCGGCTGCGAGCGATTGCTCGACCTGCTTCCCGGCGAGCAGTTGCCGCGTATTTGCTAAGGGGACACCTCCAGGCAGACAAATGGCTAGTCGATATCCCCCAGTGCGGCCATTTTTTCCATCAGAATCGTCGTTGCATTGTCGGTGAGCCGCTGACCTTCCTCGATGTACTCCCACACCGTGGCATCGCTTTTCCAGCCACCCTGTTTCTTGATCAGCTCAAAATCGACCTTTTCCCGTGCGGCCGAAGTGGAGAGACCGCGGCGAAAGCTGTGGCTGCTCAGGCTTGCGACAAAATCAAAACCACATTCTGTGCCCAGCTGCTTGAGCAGCTGATTTATGGCACCGGGGTTTAGCGGTTTCTGCTGAACCTGGTCCCAGCGGTTTACAGGGCGGAATACCGGTCCTTCCTTTATACCCGCCGTATCGAGCCAACCTCGGAGTGCGGTGCCCGGGCACACGGTTTTGTTGCCGAAGGGCAGTGCCCGCTGAATGCCCTGACCAGTCTGGTCCGTTTTCGAACGCGGCAGCCGCACGATCAGGCCCTCATCCTCCCATATCAGGTCTTCCACCCGAATCGCCACCAGCTCACTGCGTCGAAACGCACCGAAGAATCCCATCAG
>NZ_DATCMV010000135.1:0-101282 GCF_036563125.1 Microbulbifer sp. | reverse complement strand
GCCTGTTTATCCGTTTTTTTTAAGCGAATTATGAAGTGGCCAAATGATCTATTGATGGCCCAGTTACGTCGAGCGCGGCATTGGTAATGACTGTCAGAAAGGATGGTCAGCTGCGGGTGGGGGCTGGAGAACAGGGGGGGCGAAGTTGGACTCTAATTCTGCGCGCCAGATGCCGATGCTAAAACTTACTTCTCAACGTTTTCGAATGCATGCCGCCTGGCAGTCGGATAGCTGGCATTCGGATATTATGGCGTCCCCGGCCCGACTCGAACGGGCAGTCCGGACTTAGGAGGTCCGTGGTTTATCCTGTTAACCGACGGGGACGAGTCAGAAATACCTCGAAATTGCCCGCTGGGCAATTTCGGGGAGGCGCCATTCTAACGGCTAGACTTCCAGCTGTCATGTCGACCAGCGTCTGTAGCGATTGAGAGCAGATTTCCGTGATTCGAAGGGGGGGGCGATGTCCCACCCCGCCTCAGTGATTGTTACTGGTCTATTGCATCTCCGGCTTGCTGCTTCCGCCGAATTTTTCTCCCAACCATTGTTGCAACTGCTTCAGCTTGTGGGCCAAGCGCCCGCGCTTGGCCTTGCGTGCCTTGTCGTCGGCGCTTACCAGCCAGGCGATCTGGATCACCCGGCGCTCGCCCTCAAATGGCAGGTGACCGTGGAAGGAGTTATCGGCGCGCTTGAACGCGGCCAGCGTACCGTAGACTGGTGGAATCTCGGGTACCACGGTGTCTTCGAAGTCGTTGATGCTATTAAGGAAGCGCAGGCAGCCTTCGCTGGTCTCAGCCCAGTCGCCATTCAGGTACAGCAGCGCAGTGGCAATTTTGGATTTGCCATCGGTGTGGATATTGCCATGGCGTTTTTTCAGGGAGCGGGAGATGGACACAAACGTCGGGTACTGTGACAGGCGCTCAATGCCCAGGCGGTCGCCGATCGCATCCGCAAACTCAGGCTCCTGCAGTCTCGCAATCAGGGCGTTTACCGCTGAGCCGCACTGTTCACTTTCATAGGGGAGGTAACCCGCGCCCTTGAGCTGCGGAAAATCCGCCAACAAGGCTGGCATGATAGCCGTCGGCAGAAGGTCCTTGGCCACCATAAAGTTGAAGGGGTCGGCTTTTACCAGGGTTTCCTGGTGGGTCAGCGCGGCGGCCTGGAGCCAGTCCCGGGCGTCAGCAACAAGTGCGGTCATAGCGAGCAATCCTCTTCCTGGAATACCTTGCGGAATGGTGCTGCAAGGTAGGCGTCAATCCCGCAAACATATCAGAGGAGAATTGCTTGGCCAATGACCGGGTATCGGTGGTTGTCCGTCAGGTCGTTCAGCTGCAGCGGGTGTTGTAACTAACGGTAACACCAATGGGCTTATAGTAGCGCCTGATATTTGTTTGTTGGCTGAACCTGTCTTAGCTGACCACAGGAAATTTTGTCGCGAAGTGGTAACAAAAACGGGGTATTTTTGCACCGGCCTTGGGCAAGTCGCATGATGTTTTACCCGCTTTGGGGCGCAGCCAAAGAGGGTCGCTGTGACCGTGATGAAAAACTGCTTTCCAGGGTGAAAAAGATGCTTGACCGGGAAAGCCGGAGCTGGCTAATCTCCAAGTGCCTAACGGCACAATAACAACAACAGACAAACAGTTTCTGCCCTGGCAGATCGAGATTGTGGAGTTTTCTATGAGCGGCAACGTTATCGAAAATGACATTGATTTTGATGATTCTGATTCCTCTCTGGCAGAAGAGGTACTGAAGTCAAGCAAGAGCCCTAGGGATGCCCGCCGGATGGTCGAAGACAAGCTGGAGGAAATGCGTCTCAGACGGGAACTGCTGGATTATCAGTATGACTTTTAGGCCGGGGCCGGAATTTTCGGCCTACGCATAACCCGGACCAGCGTCGGGGATACGAAAAGGGTGCCGGCGGCACCCTTTTCTGTTTGGGTCCCTGACTCCGGGGTAAGCCATCCTACTTTGGTAAGGCGTCTGGACTGGCCAGTTTGCACGCTCGCCGGGGGGGTGTATATTGGCTGCATTGGTCAGGAAGGGATGGAAAAAGGGACCTTCAGATGGTGGTTTCCGACAGGTTTGAAAGCCGGGTGACTTCTGAAATCTCCGAGAATGGGGATGCGGTGATTATCCGCGTGGCCGGCAATTTCGATTTCAATATGCACCGGGAATTTCAGCGGGCCTATCGCAATGTGGCGCCGCCCCCCAAGATGTTCCTGGTAGACCTTTCTGCAACCGATCATCTCGACAGTGCTGCACTGGGTATGCTGCTGCTCTTGCGGGACTATTGTGTGGAAATGGGGCGAGAGGGGTTCCAGCCCGAGGTAGAGCTGATGAATGCCAATGCCCATGTATCCCATATTTTGTCTGTTTCCAATTTCGACCGGATTTTCAGCATACGCTGAGAATGGCCCAGGACCATGTCAGCCTTCCGGATTTTAATCGTCGAAAGCGAAGCCGGTGAAGCAGCCGAGCTGAGCGGGCTGATTCACAGTTGGGAGTACACCGGTGCCGCAGGGTACAACTTGCCGGCGGTTATCGACTCGGTTCCATCGGCGGAAATGGCGCTGCAAGCCTACGGTGAGTTTCAGCCAAATCTGCTGATCTTTGGGCCCACGTCTGCGGTGGAGGTAGCCAGCAGCCAGATTCGCCAGTTGCGGCAGAGTAGCGGGATCGAGCCGGTACCCATTCTGTTCGTGCAGGATCTTTCTGGTGGTGAGCCCTCGGCGCCACCGACAGACTGCGACGACATTCTCACCAAACCCTACAGTCCATCTCTGGTTCAGCTCAAACTGGCATCCATCCGTCGCTTCTGCGAATTCAGTCGCTCACTGATGGCCCAGCGTGACCGCCTGCGCCGCCACCACGCCGATTTCCTGCAGGAACAGGCCAATGCGCGGGAAATCTTCTCCAATCTCGGCAACGAAAGCTGTCTCGACGGTAGTCCTGCCATCCGCTATCACCTGTCGCCGCGGGCAGTTTTGAACGGGGACCTGCTCGCCGCCACCTATACGCCAGATGGCAAGCTGGTACTGATGCTCGGGGATTTTGCTGGGCACGGGCTTGCGGCAGCGGTGGGGGCGGTACCGCTCACGTCCATCTTCTATTCCATGATGCCGCGGGGCTTCTCCATGGGGCGGGTGCTGCGGGAGATCAACCGCAAGCTCTACGACATCCTGCCGCGGCAGATGTTCTGCTGCCTGGCGATGTTGGAACTGGATCCCCGTCGCATGCACTTGCGGCTTCTCAATGCTGGTATGCCAAGCCCCTGTCTCAAGCGTGCCAGTGGTGAATTGCGTCTGCTGGAGTCCCGCCATTTGCCCTTCGGTGTGCTGGCGACAGACCAGATTGACAATGCCATCGTCAATTTGCGGGTGCTGCCTGGCGATAGGCTCTATCTCTGGAGTGATGGGATTCACGAGGCGCGTAATGGCAAGGGTGAGCATTTTGGCGAGTCCCGCCTGATGGAGTTGCTGCGGGCGGACTGTGGCGGCACCCAGGCCTTCGACCAGATTCTGATGGCGGTGAATGCCCATGCGGCCGAACAGCACGACGACCTGTCGCTGGTGGAGCTGGATTTGACCGATGCATCGCTGTGTCGCAGCGACTTGCCGGCAGCGGACCAGAACGGTGAGCGCAAGGGGGGGCGGATCGGCAACTGGTCCATCGAGTTACGCCTGGCGCACGAGGAGCTGCGCACCGCTGACCCATTGCCGCATCTGCTGAGTGTACTGGCACAGATGCCCGGGGCGGCTCGTTTTCAGGAAGACCTCGCCATCACGTTGGGGGAGTTGTTCCGCAATGCACTCGAGCACGGTGTGCTGGAGTTGGATTCCTCCATCAAGTCCACTGACGATGGCTTTATCCGCTACTACGACCTGCTGGCAGAGCGGCGCAGTCGCCTTGATCATGGCTGGGTGAGTATTGTGCTCAGCTGCACCGAGAGCGAGCAGGGGGGGCAGCTGAACCTGGTGGTGCAAGACAGCGGTTCCGGGTTCCAGGAAGCCCGTGAGCCCAAGGGTGTTTACGCCGGCCGTGGTCTCGCGCTATTGCAGACAGTTTGCAGTGAGGTGCACCTGGTCCCCGGTAGTAGTCGAGTGGAGGCGATCATTCGCTGGCGTACCGGCAGGTCTGCAGAAGCGGCAGATCCCTGTGAATCGTCTGCGAATCCCGTACAAAACTCCTCAGTGCCGGTATAATCGCGCTCAGTTTTTCATCAATTGCGGTGAGCAATGGTATCCGAATTCCCTCAAACGCCCGAAAAAGCGGCACCAGAAACCCAGCTTGCATGTGGGCAGTCCCTCGCTGTGCGCGGGCTCGCCTGTGAGCGGGATGGGCGTGTGCTGTTCGAGGGGCTTGAGTTCACGCTGGCACCGGGTACGGCAGTGCAAGTGGAGGGTGCGAATGGTGCAGGCAAGAGCACGCTGATCCGTACCCTGATCGGTAGTGTCTCCGACTACAGCGGAACCATCGCTTGGCGGGGGCAGGCCTATCCCGGTGGCTTGGCGGCGATGCGCTGCTCGTTGCTCTATATAGGCCACAATGCTGGTGTCCGACGCGGTCTCACACCCCTGGAAAACCTCGCCTGGTACGGCGCGGGGCGGAAAGAAGCGCTGCGGGCGTTGGATGAGGTTGGGCTCTACGGCTTTGAAGATGTGCTTTGCCAGCAACTTTCCGCCGGGCAGAATCGTCGGGTGGCGTTGGCGCGCCTGTATCTGCCTGCGCCGCCGCCACTGTGGGTTCTCGACGAGCCTCTCGCCGCCCTCGATGTGGCGGGTGTGGCGAGCCTCGAAGCGCAGATGAATCGCCATCTTCAGCGGGGAGGTTGCGTGCTGCTTACGTCCCATCAGCCAGTCAATGTTGCGCCGTTGCTGCGGGTCAATCTTGCGGAATTTCAACCGCACTTCTCGGCAGAGGAGTCGTACTGTGTCGGTTGAGTCAGTAGTCAGGGGCACCGAGGCTATGTGCGAAGCGGATTCGATTCCCACTGCGCCGGCTGCCACGCCGGGTTTTTATACCCTGTTCCGTACAGAGTTCACTCTAGCGGTGCGTCGACGCTCCGATATTGTCAATCCGCTGCTGTTTTTCGTCACTGTGCTGGCGCTGATGCCGCTGGGCATCGGGCCGGAGCCCGAGATGTTGTCGCGTATGGCTGCAGGGCTGATCTGGGTGATGGCGCTGTTGGCGACTCTGTTGTCCCAGGAGTCCCTGTTCCGCGGTGATTACGAAGATGGCTCGCTGGAACAGCTGGCTTTGCAGCCGCAGCCGCTGTATTTCCCGGTACTGGCCAAGGTGCTGGTGCACTGGTTGGTGACTGGCGTGCCCCTGGCGGTGCTGTCCCCCTTGCTGGGGATGATGTTGAACCTGGGGCAGGCCGGTTACTGGCCGTTGCTGATTTCCCTGGCCCTGGGTACCGCAAGCCTGAGTCTGATCGGTGCCGTGGGCGCAGCGCTTACCGTGGCGCTTAGGCGACCAGGGTTGCTACTGGCACTGATCATTATGCCGCTTTATGTACCCGTGTTAATCTTCGGCACCGGAACGGTGCAAGCGGCACTGGATGGGTATAGTTACGGCCCGCAATTGGCCATTCTTGGTGCGATTCTCGCAGCCGCGGCGGCACTGGCTCCGCTGGCAGCGGCGGGTGCTATCCGCATCAGCTTAGAAAACTGATCCTTTTCCGTGCCTGTGGTGCGACATCCGGGTGGGAAAAGGGCCGATGAATAAGGCTTAGGAGCACAAAATTGTCCTGGCAATGGTTTCACAGATTGGGATCGCCGCGCTGGTTTTATCAGAAATCCAGTGTCTGGCTGCCGTGGCTCGGCGGAGCCGGCCTGATACTGCTTACCGTAGGTTGTATCTGGGGGCTCGGATTTGCGCCCCAGGATGCCAAGCAGGGCAATAGCTACCGCATCATGTATATCCATGTGCCGTCGGCTTTCCTGGCCCTCGCCGGCTACTACATCATGGCCATCTGCGGAGCCATCGGCCTGATCTGGAAAATGAAGCTGTCGTTCGTGGTGATGCGTGCGGCGGCCCCCATTGGTGCGGCACTGACCTTTGTTTCGCTGGTGACCGGTGCCGTGTGGGGCAAACCTACCTGGGGTACTTACTGGGTATGGGATGCCCGCATTACTTCCATGCTGATCCTGTTTTTTCTCTACCTCGGGGTAATGGCGCTTTCCGGGGCTTTCAGTCGCGAGCAGTCCGGGGATAAGGCCAGCGCACTACTGGCTCTGGTGGGTACGGTCAATATTCCAATCATCTACAAGTCGGTAGACTGGTGGTTCACCCTACACCAGCCGGCGACCCTGAAGCTGACCCAGGCGAGCACAATTGATCCCAGCATGTTCTATCCGCTGATCACCATGATCGCGGGCTTTTACCTTTTCTACGCCTGGGTGCTGACCCTGCATACCCGCAGCCTGATATTGCAGCGCGAGTGGCGTACCCAGTGGGTGCGTGAACTGCTGGGGCAATCTGTGCCTGCGGCGAAGCCCTGAGGGAGTTGAAACGAACCATGCAATTCCAATTTGATGATTTCGCCAGCTTCCTGGCCATGAGCGGCCACGGTCCCTACGTCTGGATCTCCTACGGGGTGACCATTGCAGTTCTGGTCGCGCTGGTATTGGTGCCATTACTGCGGCAGCGAAAAATGCGCGAGCAGTTCCAACGCCAGATCCGCCAGGAGGAAGCGCGCCGTCGCACCGGTGCGGAGCGCAACGCCAAACCAGCGGCGATGGCTGCGGAGTAAAGATTTTTCAATAAGTCATGCTGCCCCTTATTAGCGGGGCGGTTTCCATGTCTGCTGCTGTGCGCGGCAGACAGATATCCTTTTCGACGGCAGGACAACCATGCACCCAGCCCGTAAACAACGCCTGATTCTGGTGGTCATTTTGGTGGCGCTTTCTTCCGCTGCGGTGGGGTTCGTGACCTACGCCATGCGATCCAATATGGACTACTTCTACGCGCCCAAGGCCTTCGCTGCCGGCGAGGTGCCTTTTGACAAGCGCATTCGCGCCGGCGGTTGTGTGGTTCCCGGTAGTATCGTGCGCGATGGGAGTTCCCTGGATGTGCGCTTTGCGCTCACCGATGGTGAGGCGGAGCTGGAAGTTGTGTTCGACAAGATTCTCCCGGACCTTTTCGCCGAGGGTGAGGCTGCCGTGGTGACCGGCAAACTGCAGGAAGGTGGATTTGTTCGCGCCGATCAGGTGCTGGCAAAACACGACGAATCCTACACGCCGCCGGAAGTGGCGGAATCGATGTCCGGCAAGGCCAGTTGCCAGGGAGATGCCAAGATATGAGTCCGGAACTCGGCCATTTTGCCTTGATCGTCGGCCTGCTGCTGTCATTGGCGCTGGCCGTTCTGCCGCTACTTGGCACCTACACCGGGCGTGTACTGTGGATCGAGACCGCCCGTCCACTGGCGCTCGGGGTGCTTGCGTTCACCCTGTTATCGTTTGTGTGCCTGACCGTGGCCTTCGTCAACAGCGACTTTTCCGTCGCCTACGTGGCGCAGAACTCCAACAGCATTCTGCCCATGATCTACAAGGTGACCGCCGTTTGGGGTGGCCACGAGGGTTCGATTCTGTTGTGGCTGCTCATGCTGGCGGGCTGGACCTCTGCGGTGGCCCTGTTCAGCCGCCAGTTACCGGCGGTGCTGGTGGCACGGGTGCTGTCCGTGCTGGGTATGCTGCTGATCGGGTTTTTCCTGTTTATCCTGCTGACCTCCAATCCGTTCGACCGCATCTTGCCATTCCCGCCCAATGACGGCAGCGACCTGAATCCGCTGTTGCAGGATCCTGGCATGATCATCCATCCCCCGCTGCTGTATATGGGGTACGTGGGCTTCTCTGTGGCCTTTGCCTTTGCCATCGCAGCACTGCTCGAAGGGCGCCTCGACAGTGCCTGGGCCCGTTGGGCGCGTCCGTGGACGGCGGTGGCCTGGTCTTTCCTGACCCTGGGGATCGCGCTCGGCAGCTGGTGGGCCTACTACGAGCTGGGCTGGGGCGGGTGGTGGTTCTGGGACCCGGTGGAAAATGCCTCCTTCATGCCGTGGCTGGTCGGCACAGCGCTGTTGCACTCCCTGGCGGTCACAGAAAAGCGCGGACTGTTCCGCAGCTGGACCATCCTGCTTTCGATCTTTGCTTTCAGTCTCAGCCTGCTGGGAACCTTCCTGGTTCGCTCTGGGGTACTGACCTCAGTGCACGCTTTTGCAACCGACCCGCTGCGTGGGGGATTTATTCTCGTATTCCTCGCTATCGTGGTAGGTACCTCGCTGCTGCTGTTTGCCGTGCGCGCACCGACCGTGAGTGCGGGCAGCGTGTTTTCCGCGCGGGCACGGGAAACCTTCCTGCTCGGTAACAATGTTCTGCTGGTGCTGATCATGGCAGTGGTGCTCACTGGCACCCTGTATCCGCTGCTGGCGGATGCGCTCAACTGGGGCAAAATCAGCGTGGGTCCGCCGTTCTTTAATTTGTTCTTTATACCGCTGATGCTGGTGCTGTGCCTGTTGCTCGGGCTCGGTATTCACGCCAACTGGAAAGACAGTCAGCTGCAGAAGCTGGCAAAAGCCTGGGTCCTGCCGGCGCTGGTCGCCATCATTGGCGCACCGCTGCTGACCCTGCTGGCAGGTGATTTTCACTGGGGGGCCTTGCTGGGTATTTTTGCGGGCCTTTGGGTGATCGCCGCGAGTGTCGCCGATGTGCTGGCCAAATCCCGCAATGCAGACTCTTTGTGGGCTGGTCTCAAGCGCCAGCGCGCGAGTTATTACGGCATGCACCTCGGGCATATCGGTCTTGCGATTTCCGTGCTGGGTGTTGCGCTGACTACGGTCTATAGCGTGGAAAAGGATCTGCGCATGTCGCCGGGGCAGAGCGCGGAAATGTCCGGCTACGAGTTTACTTTCGAGGGTGTGCGTGAGGCGCGTGGGCCCAATTATCGCGCGTCCGAAGGGGTGATCCTGGTGCGTGAGGGTGGTCGAATGATTGCCGAGCTCCACCCGCAGAAACGCAGCTATCTTTCCGGCGGTAACGTGATGACAGAGGCGGCAATCGACAGCGGCCTGTTCCGCGATTTGTATGTGGCCCTGGGCGAGCCAATGGACAAGGACAACCTGGCCGGAGACTGGGCGGTGCGTCTGCAATACAAGGCATTCGTTGTCTGGATCTGGCTGGGCGCTGCGTTGATGGCCCTGGGTGGTGCCATTGCGGTGGCCGATAAACGCTATCGCAAAGTGAAGGCGGCGCGCGCGAGCAAGGCCGTGGTGACTGGGGCTCAAAGCGGATCACTGGCCGGCACCTGATCCGGGTAGGTTAATAAGGAATCACACAACTGATGGCAAGGCTGAAACTCTTTCTGCCACTGATCATATTCGCCGCGCTGGCACTGCTGTTCTGGCGCGGTCTCTCCCTGAACCCGCAGGATATGCCCTCGGCACTGGTGAACAAACCGGTGCCGGAATTTGCGCTGCAGGATGTGGAGAGCGCGCGCGAATTAAGCAAGGCGGATCTTCCCGGAAAGCCACTGTTGTTGAATGTGTGGGCTACCTGGTGCATCTCCTGCCGGGTGGAGCATCCCTATCTCAACAAGTTGGCCGAAGAGGGTGTGCCCATCGTCGGTATCAACCTCAAGGATGACAATGCCGCAGCGCAGCAGTGGCTGGATAAATTCCACGATCCCTATTTGTTTTCTGTCGCCGATGTGGAAGGGCGCCTGGCACTCGATTTGGGTGTTTTCGGCGCGCCAGAAACTTTCTTGGTTGATGCCGGCGGTACCATTCGCTGTAAGCACGTAGGTGTGGTGGACGATCGGGTGTGGCAGACCAAGCTGCAACCTCTGTATGAAAAGCTGCAAAAACAATCCTGGGACGAATTTTCTGGTGAGCTATCAGATTCCCTGCTCGCCCGTTGTCACTGAAACGGAAGAAAAAAAGAGCCGCTTTATCTGCTGGCTGGGGCCAGTAACTGATAAAGCGGCTTTTTTGCGTGAGTTGGAAAGCATCCGCGCCCGTTACCCCGATGCCTCCCATCACTGCACCGCGCTGGTGATCGGCAATCCCGCGAATCCTGAAGTGATGCAGGCAGATGACGACGGTGAGCCTGGCGGCAGCGCTGGCAGACCCATGTTGGAACTGTTGCTGAAGCAGGAAGTGGGTAATGTGGGCGCTATCGTTACTCGATATTTTGGTGGAACCAAGCTCGGGGTGGGCGGCCTGATGCGTGCATATCGCGGCGCTGTGGGTGCAGCATTGCAGCTTGCGGAGCTTAAGCAGTATGTGCCGCGTTTACCCCTGCGTATCGCTTGTGATTTTTCTGGTGAGTCCCGTTTGCGTTTTCTGGTGACACAGCAGGGTGGTGAATGCGGTAGTGCCGATTACGGTACTCGTGTTGAACTCGATGTGGTTCTTCCTGAGGATCGCTGGCCCATGCTGCAGTTGCAATTGCAGGCTGAGGGCTTTGAGTTGCTCGACTGACTTCGAATTTCGTCGCACAACAGGAGTCGACGAAAATTCGGCAACTTTTAATTTCCTGTTAAGTATCGCGCGAATTTTTTGGCAGCCTTTAATACATGGCTGAATTTATTGGATGGAAACAAAAAAGGCCCACACTTTCGTATGAGCCTTTCTCGTATGTGGCGGACCGGACGGGACTCGAACCCGCGACCTCCGGCGTGACAGGCCGGCATTCTAACCAACTGAACTACCGGTCCGCATTCCTGATCACCCTTTGAAAAATCTGCCAAGCAGATGAAAGGGAGTGGTGGGTGGTACAGGGGTCGAACCTGTGACCTACGCCTTGTAAGGGCGCCGCTCTACCAACTGAGCTAACCACCCCGCGTCAGGAGCTGCGTATATTAATGATAGTTTTGAGAGATGCAACTGTTGGAGAAAAATTCTTTTCAATTTTTTTGACGACAGTGGTGCGCTGAATTCTAATGCCGCTCAGTCCGGTGGTTTCGGAAGCGCGTCACTGCCGCGACTTTTGTTAACCGGTAGTATTTTATTTTTCTTGATTGAAAGGTGTTTCCATGAAGCATGGTTGGGTTGTTGTCGGAATGTTAGCTGGCACGATGATGGGCGCGCTGGCGGGTTGCCAGAATATGGAAGCGGTTTCCCCGTGGGTGGACCTGGGGAATCAGGTTGCCAAAAATGCCGGCTACGATACCGATTCGAGACTGTCCCGCGCTATTAAGGATACGCTGAATGCCAGTACCGACCGTGCGAGTGCGGGGTTGTCACAGCAGGGTGCATTTAACCTGCGGTTACCGGCATCCGCTCAGCCCGTAGCCAATAGCCTGCGCCAATACGGATTTGGCAGCTATGTGGATCAGCTCGAACAGGCGATGAACCGGGGGGCTGAGCAGGCAGCGGTTGAAGCGGCGCCGGTATTCAAGCAGGCCATTGCCGGGATGACGGTCAATGATGCGCTGGGGATTGTTCGTGGTGGCGACACCGCTGCAACCAATTATTTCCGCGGGCAGACCGAAAGTGCGCTGCGCTCACGGTTCCAGCCGATTGTTGAAGCCAACCTGCAGAAGACCGGCTTCTATGAGCAGTACAAAAGCATGCTGTCGGTGTACGAAAGCCTGCCCATTGCCAACAAGCCGAATATGGACGTAGAGCGCTATGTGTTGGATAGCAGCATGGCTACGCTGTTTACTCGTATCGGTGAAGAAGAGGCGCTGATCCGAAAGGACCCGGTGGCCCGGGGTAGTGTGTTGATTGGTCAGGTGTTTGGTGAGGGTTGAGACATTTCCGCGGTCTCGACTCACAGTCTCAAAGGGCCCTTAGGGGTCCTTTTTATTGCGGGTGAATCCGCCACATACGAAAAAGGCCCACACTTTCGTGTGAGCCTTTTTCGTATGTGGCGGACCGGACGGGACTCGAACCCGCGACCTCCGGCGTGACAGGCCGGCATTCTAACCAACTGAACTACCGGTCCGCATTCCTGATCACCCTTTGAAACTCTGCCAAGCAGATGAAAGGGAGTGGTGGGTGGTACAGGGGTCGAACCTGTGACCTACGCCTTGTAAGGGCGCCGCTCTACCAACTGAGCTAACCACCCCGCGTCAGGAGCTGCGTATAGTAATGATATTTTTTGGGGCGTCAACGCTTTTTGAAAAAAATATTGTTATTCAATGGGTTATGGCGGTCTTCGGCCCTTCCTGCGCCGGTTTTGAGCGGGTGTGTCGGGGCGGCCTGGCACTGCTATAATCGCCCGACTTTCCGTTGGAGAAGATCAGTGCTGAACAAGATCGAAAAGAAGCCGCTGGGCGCTGTGCGGACATTGCTGCTGGCTGTGGTCATGTGCGCAGGTGCCAGTTGGGCGTCGGTGGAGGTAGAGCCTCTGTCCAGTGCAGAACTACAGGCGCGCTATCAGGTGCTGATTGAGGAGATGCGCTGCCCCAAGTGTCAGAATCAGAATCTGGCGGGGTCTGACTCCATGGTGGCCATGGACCTGCGCCGCGAGATTCGCCGTTTGCTGGAGGAGGGGTTCAGTGATGTGGAAGTCCAGGATTATATGGTGGCGCGCTATGGCGACTTCGTCCTCTATCGACCCCCACTGCAACGTAACACCATGGCGCTGTGGTTCGCGCCCGGTGTGTTCGCTGCGTTAGGACTGCTTACGTTGATCGTTATTGTCGTGCGCTCGCGCAACGGTCGCGGCGGCAGGCAGGATCAAGACGCGCAGGAGTTGAGCGTAGAAGAGCAGCGGCGTCTGGAAGAGTTGCTGAATACCGGTGAGCAGCGCGGAGGCAAAAACAATGACTGATCTCTGGTTAATACTGGCCCTGTTGCTGTTGCCTCTGGCGGCTATTATCGCCTGGCCGTTGCTGCGCCCAGTTGCGCCCGGGGCAAATGCAGTGGATTCGAACGCTAGCGCTGATTTGCAGGCGCACGCGGTGCTGTATCGCGAGCATCTTGCCGAACTGGAGGCCTCGCGGGCCAGCGGTGTGGTGGATGAGACGCAGTACCAGTCGCTCAAAACCGAGCTCGCGCGCAAACTGCTTTCGGAAGAGGGTGGTGGTTACCGTATGGCCGCTGCGCGTCAGGGAGGGCGCGGTCTGTTGTTTGCGTTGGCGTTCCTGTTGCCGTTTACCGCGGTTGGGCTGTATTTCTATTGGGGCTCTTACAGCGATCTCGCTCTGTATCGCGATATTGCCGCCAGTCAGACCGGTGCAACCGATTTGGTGGCGGAAGCGCGCATTACACAGCAGCTGCGCGCTCGTGCAGGCTCCCATCCTGAAGATCTGACCAGCCGCTATGTGTTGGCACAGCGCCTGCTGGTCAGCAATGATCTGGCTGGTGCGATTGCCGAGTACCGCTATATTGTCGCGCGCGAGCCTCAGGCTGCGAATGTCCGCGCGGAGCTTGCGCAGGCGCTGTTTTTTGCCAGTGGTTCGCAGGTGTCACCGGAAGTTGTTAAGGAGGTGGCGCTGGTGCTGGAGGCGCAGCCGGATAATGCCACCGCGCTCGGGTTAGCGGGTATCGCCGCATTCGAGCGCGAAGACTTTGCCGCAGCGCGCGCCCACTGGCAGCGCGCGCTTGCGCAGATGCCCCCAGGCTCCAGTGCCGCCCAAGCTTTGTCTGCCGGTGTTGCTCGCGCGGAGCAGGCGCTGGCAGAAGCCGGCGGCGGGCAGCTGCAGCAGCCGATTGCTCAGGTGCCCGCGGCGTCCACATCCGGCGCGGAAGAGTCAGCTGTCTCTGGCAGTGAGAATCGTATTTCGGTCAAGGTCACCCTGTCCGAGGCGGTGCAGGCTTCCCCGGATACCCCGGTCTTTATTTACGCTCGCACCGAAGAAAGTCCCATGCCGCTCGCCATCGTGCGCCTCGCCGCGGCAGACCTGCCGACGGAAGTGGTGCTGGATGAGTCCAAGGCGATGATGCCTGGACGCAGCCTCAAGACGGTAGACCAGGTGCAGGTGGTGGCGCGCCTCGCCATTAATGGCAATGCTCGCCCGGCCCCGGGTGACTGGCAGGGCGAAATCAAGTTGCTGCCCCGCAGCGACTGGTCGAAACCGGTGCATATCGCCATCGACCAGCAAATGTGACGGTTTCGCGCACGCCCCGCGACCGCTAACCCGGAACCACTAGCGTGGCCGCGGGCTTTGGCCTGTGCGGTCAAAATTAGCGCTGAAACCCTGCCCGCAGCCATGTACAATCGGCGGTTTGCAAAAACAAAGCGGCGATTTGGCGTCTATCTATTGAATTAGGTGTCCGGATCACCCGGAGATTACAACGAAGAGCGTTCGGCGGCGGTGCACAGTGACCGTACGGACGCCGTGTATTACCGAGTTTCAAGACCATGCGTTTGAAGTGCATCAAGCTGGCCGGGTTCAAGTCTTTCGTTGACCCGACCACCGTTTACTTCCCCTCCAATCTCAGCGCCGTGGTCGGCCCCAACGGCTGTGGCAAGTCCAATACCATCGACGCCGTGCGCTGGGTAATGGGGGAATCGTCCGCCAAAAACCTGCGCGGCGACTCCATGACCGACGTCATCTTCAATGGCTCCAGTGGCCGTAAGCCTGTTGGTCAGGCCTCCATTGAGCTGGTGTTCGACAACTCCGCCGGCAAACTCACCGGCGAGTACGCGGCGTTCAGCGAAATTTCCATCAAGCGCAAGGTAACCCGCGACGGGCAGAACATTTATTACCTGAATGGTGAAAAGTGCCGCCGCCGCGACGTAACCGACCTGTTCCTGGGTACCGGACTGGGGCCGCGCAGCTACGCCATCATCGAGCAGGGGATGATCTCCAAGCTGATCGAGGCCAAGCCGGAAGATCTGCGGGTGTTTATCGAAGAAGCCGCGGGCATCTCCAAGTACAAGGAGCGCCGCCGCGACACCGAAAACCGCATGCGTCGCACCAAGGAAAACCTGGAACGTCTCACCGATATCCGCGACGAACTGGATCGCCAGCTGTCGCGCCTCGAGCGCCAGTCCGCGGCAGCGGAGAAGTACAGCCGCTTCAAAGAGGAAGAGCGTACCCACAAAGCGCACCTGCAGGCACTGAAATATCGCGAACTGGACGATCAGACCCGGGCCAAGCAGCAGCAGATCGGTGAGCTCGAACTCACCGTGGAAGAGCTGGTGACCCGCCAGGTGAGCTGTGACACAGGGATCGAAACCCAGCGCGTCGCATATCACGAATTTTCCGATGCATTCAACGAAGTGCAGGGCCGTTTCTACTCCGTGGGCGCGGATATCGCGCGTCTGGAGCAGAGCATTTCCCACGCCCGGGAGCGCAATTCCCGGTTGCAGTCGGATCTCGCACGCACCGAGCAGGAATTCGCGGAATCCCAGTCGCTGTTGGCGGCGGATCAGGAGCGGGCGCTGGAGTTTGAGGCCGAGCTGGAAGTGATCGTGCCGGACCTGGATATGGTCCAGGCGGCAGAAGAAGAGTCTGCCCAGACCCTGCTCACCGCCGAAGACCAGATGCGCGAGTGGCAGAACGAGTGGGACCAGTTCAATCAGGGCGCCTCTGACTCCCGTCAGCGCGCGGAAGTTCAGCAGTCCCGTATCCAGCACCTGGAAACTTCCTCCCAGCGCCTGCGCGATCGCATCAATAAACTGCAGAGTGAACTGGAAAGCCTCAGCGGTTCCGCCGACGATAGCGAACTGGAACAGCAGAATGAAGAGCTGGCGGAAATGGAGATGCAGCTCAGTGAGCTGCGCGATTCCATTTCCGAGCAGGTGGAGCAGTTGTCTGACCTGCGCCGCCAGGAAACCGACATCGCCAGTGATCTCGACAAAGAGCGCCTGCAACTGCAGACCAGTCGCGGACGCCAGGCCTCCCTCGAGGCACTGCAGCAGGCCGCTATGGGGCAGGGCAAGGCGGTTGCCGGCTGGCTGGAGCAGCACAATCTGCAGGGTCGCCCGCGTCTGGCAGAGCAGATCCGCGCGCAATCCGGCTGGGAGACCGCGGTGGAAACCGTGCTCGGAGCCCAGCTGCAAGCGATTTGCATTGACCAGATAGAATCCCTGAAGGAATCCCTCGCAAGCTTCGAGGGCGGCCAGGCGGTATTTGTCGACGGCCGCAGTGTGGCGTCTTCCCGTGCCGGCAGCCTGCCCAAACTGGCCGACGTAGTTGAGGCGCCGCTGTCCCTGGCGGGACTGATTGATGGCATCTATACCGCGGAAGACCTGAACGCGGCACTGGCCCAGCGCGACCAGCTGAACGGGGGCGAGTCCATCGTCACCCGCGATGGCCTGTGGGTCGGGCCCAACTGGCTGCGGGTCAGTCGCGGCGCCGATGCCGAGGCCGGGGTGCTGGCGCGAAAGCAGGAGCTGGAGAATCTCTCCCGGTCTCTGGAGGAATGCGAGGCGCGGATCGAGGAGTTGACCGAGCAGCGCGAGCAGCTGCGCAGCCGCGCCGGCGAGCTCGAAACCGGTATCGAACAGGCCCGCAACAACGCCGAACAGCTGAATCGCCGCACCGGCGACCTGCGCAGCCAGTTGTCTGCACAGCGTGCGCGCCAGGAGCAGATGGACGAGCGCCGCCGCCGCATCGAGCAGGAAATTGCCGAGGTACGCGAGCAGAAAGAGGCCGAATCCGAATCCATTTCCGAGGCCCGCATCGCCTTGCAGGAGGCGGTTGAGGCCATGAGCGACGATACCGATCGCCGTGAAACCATGCTGGCGCGCCGCGAGGCCCTGCGCGAAGCCCTCGATGCCGCCCGCCAGCGCGCCCGCGAAGACAAGGACCGCTCTCACGAGCTGGCCATGCGCGAGCAATCCGTGCGCACGCAAAAAGTATCGCTGGAGCGCACCCTGCAGGTGCTGCGGGAGCAGGTCGAGCGGCTGCAGGAGCGCCGTGAACAACTGCATCTGCAGATGGAAGAGGCCCAGGATCCGTCACAGGATTACCAGGGCGAGCTGGAAGAAAAGCTCGCCCAGCGCATCGACGTCGAGCAGGAGTTGGTTGAAGCGCGCAAGAAGCTCGAAGAGGTGGAAACCACTCTGCGCGGCCACGAACAGGAGCGTCAGAAAGCGGAATCTGCCCTGCAGGGCGTACGCGCCCAGCTGGAAATGCAGCGCCTGGAAGCCAAGTCCCTGGAGACCCAGCGCAACGGCCTGGTAGAGCAGCTGCGCGAATCCGATCACGATGTTGCGCAGCTGCTGGAAGAGCTTCCGGAAGAGCTGACGATAGACGCGGTGCAGCAGGACATCGAACTGGTGGCCGCGCGGATCTCCCGTCTCGGTCCCATCAACCTGGCAGCGATCGACGAATACAAGCAGGAATCCGAGCGCAAGCACTACCTGGATCGCCAGTTCGGCGACCTGAACGATGCGCTGGAAACCCTGGAAAATGCGATCCGCCGGATCGACAAGGAAACCCGCACCCGCTTCAAGGAAACCTTCGATCAGGTGAACGGCGGCCTGCAGGAACTGTTCCCGAAAGTCTTCGGTGGAGGTCACGCCTATCTGGAACTGACCGGTGATGATTTGCTGGATACCGGTATCGCCATCATGGCGCGCCCACCGGGCAAGCGGAACAGTACCATCCACCTGCTTTCCGGTGGTGAAAAGGCGCTGACCGCAATTGCCCTGGTATTTTCCATCTTCCGTCTCAACCCGGCGCCTTTCTGTATGCTGGATGAGGTGGATGCGCCCCTGGACGATGCCAACGTGGGTCGCTATGCGCGGATGGTGAAAGAAATGTCCGAGCACGTGCAATTCATCTACATTACTCACAACAAGATCGCGATGGAGATGGCCGATCAACTGTTGGGTGTAACCATGCACGAGCCGGGCGTATCCCGTCTGGTATCCGTAAACGTAGAGGAAGCCGCGGAGCTGGCGTCTGCGTGATGAAGGTTCAAAATGGTTGTAACCGGAAGATCCCGGTGAATTGCGGCGAGTGGAATCTGGCTTGGCGGAGTCAATGGAAGTCGGCAAAGGGAGAGGGGAGCACAAATGGATAACTGGCTGATCAATCTGCTGGCACTGGTGCTGTTTGCCGTTGTACTGGACGGCGCGCGCCGGGCCTGGCTGAAGCACCGCGACAGCATGAAGGTGTCGCGTAACCTGTCCCGTTCCATGCGTCGGGGTGTGGATGACTACGACAACGATGTTCTCTCCCCACCCCGAGTGGTGGAATCTGCCGAGCGTCCGTCCCCTAGGGTAAGCGAGAGCTTTTCGCATGCCGCGCAAGACTTCGCCTGTGATGACGGCCCGGATTACGGCTCCGCGCTGGCAGATTCACCGCTGGAATATATCGACCCGGAAGAATTGGAAAAGCGCCGCCAGATTGCTGCGGAACTGCCCGGCACCGTGCGTGTGGTGCAGCGCCGCAAGCCGGAGGATGCGAGTCAGGTCAATCGTCAGGTGCAGCAGAACTTCCATTCCTCGCGCAAGCCGCTGGCGGGCAGTCGCCCCGATCGCAGGGAATCTGAGGATGCTGTCGACGTTTCCCCCATGCGTTCGGAGCCCCGTGCTGAGCCGCGTTCAGCGTCCACGCGTGCGCCGGAGCAGGCAAGCCTGAATCTGGATGAGCAGGTGCCGGTACTGATGGATTCCATCGTTGATGATGAGTCCGGGTACGTGGAGCAGGCTCCTCGGGAGGAATCGCAGCCGCACTTCTGGCAGGCGTCCACCGAGCAGGATTTGCCAGAGCCGGCCGGCGTAGCTTCCCCGGAAGTTGGACGGGAAGCCGAATTTGCTGTGCACGGTGATGTCGATCCCCTTGCCAGTCTGGCGGATGAGCCGGTGTCTGGCGGTCGTCGCGAACCCTCGCTGGATGAGTCTGTAAGCCTGGATTCACTACATGCGAGCGTGGATGAGCCTGTCGCGCCGGTCGATGCGCCGGAAGATAAACCGCGGACAACCAAATCCCTGTGGGCCAGTGCCGAAATCAAGTTGCCGGAACTCAAATTCCCGGACCTTAAAAAAGCGGTAACCCCGGCGCGGGAAAACCATGAAAAGCCAGAGGCGCCGGCCAAAGGTCGCGCCGGCAAGCGCGAAGCCGTCGCCCGCAAGGAGCGTGCCGTGGAAGAAGTGTTGATCCTGAATATCATGGCGCCGGCAGGCGACTGCTTTGAGGGCAATGACCTGCTGCGCGTATTGTTCGCCAGCGGAATGCGCTTTGGTGATATGAATATATTCCACTATCACACCGGTGAGGATGGTGAGGGACCGGCACTGTTCAGCTTGGCGAATATCGTGGTGCCGGGCACATTTGACATGTCTGCCATGGAAGACTTCACCACCCCGGGTGTCAGCCTGTTCCTGGCCCTGCCGGCGGAAGTGGAGGCATTGAAGGCATTCAACACATTGCTGACTACCGCCCGCTACATTGCCGAGCAATTGGCAGGAGAGCTCAAGGACGAAAACCGTAGCGTATTTACTGCGCAGACAGCGGAGCACTACCGTCAGCGAGTGATGGAATTTCAGCGTCGCAAGGCCCTGGCCAGGGCGCAGGCCTGAAGTCCGTAGTAACGACTGATATACGCAGGCGCCAGCTCGCAAGTGGGCACTCCCGGTTCAAACGGGAAGAGCCTGGCGGCCAGCTGGCACCTGCGGAATACCACCCCCTCTCCACCGGCAAGAATCCCCCATTTTTGCGGACCTAAAATGACAAAAACTATTCCCCCGGAGACGCAGCAACGTGCTCTGGAACTGCATGACATTCTCAACCGCGCTAACTACCAATACTACGTGCTGGATGCGCCGGAGCTTCCGGATGCCGAGTACGATCGCTGCCTGCGCGAATTGCAGGCGCTGGAAAATGAATATCCGCAGCTGATCAGCAGTGATTCCCCTACCCAGCGGGTGGGTGCCGCACCGCTTGCGGCGTTTACCCAGATCCGTCACGAAATGCCGATGTTGTCGCTGGACAACGCATTCAGCGATGAGGAGCTGGAGGATTTCGATCGCCGTATTCGCGATCGTCTGAACAGCAGTGATCCGGTGGAGTATGCCTGCGAACCGAAACTGGACGGCATCGCCGTCAGCCTGCTGTACCGCGACGGTATTCTCGAGCGCGCGGCTACCCGCGGTGACGGCACTGTAGGAGAAGATATCACCCAGAATGTGCGCACCATCTACTCGGTGCCACTCAAACTGCTGGACGATGATGTGCCAGCGGTGCTGGAAGTACGCGGTGAAATCTATATGCCCAAGGCCGGCTTCGCCGCCCTGAATGAAAAGGCGCAGAAAGCGGGGGTGAAAGGTTTTGTTAATCCGCGCAATGCCGCTGCCGGTAGCCTGCGCCAGCTGGACTCGCGGATTACTGCCCAGCGTCCGCTGGAACTGTGCGTGTACAGTGTCGGCCTTGTGGAGGGTGGCGATCTGCCGGAACGCCACACGGAAATTCTCGAGCAGCTGAACCGATGGGGTTTCCGTATCAACAGCGAAATGGCAGTAGCAGAAAATATCCAGGCCTGTATCGAATATTACCGCAGGCTCGGTGAGAAGCGCGCGCAGCTCGCTTACGATATCGACGGTATCGTTTTCAAGGTCAACAGCATCGCGCTGCAAAAGCGCCTCGGCTTTGTGGCGCGGGCACCGCGCTGGGCCACCGCGTACAAATTCCCTGCGCAAGAGGAAATGACCGAGCTGCTGGATGTGGAATTCCAGGTGGGCCGCACTGGCGCGGTTACCCCGGTGGCGCGCCTGCAGCCGGTGTTTGTCGGTGGCGTAACCGTCTCCAACGCCACCCTGCACAACCGCGATGAAATCGAGCGCCTCGGAGTGAAAATTGGCGATACGGTGATTATCCGCCGCGCTGGCGACGTGATTCCACAGGTGGTTTCCGTGGTGGAGAGCCGCCGTCCCGCCGACGCGCGGGATATCGAATTTCCCAGCCACTGCCCGGTGTGCGACTCGCCAGTGGAAGCCTCGCCCGGCGAAGCGGTCGCGCGCTGCAGCGGTGGACTTATCTGCAGCGCCCAGCGCAAGCAGGCGATCAAACATTTTGCCTCGCGCAAGGCGATGGATATCGATGGTCTCGGCGACAAGCTGGTGGAGCAGATGGTGGATGAAGGATTGCTCAAATCCGTCTCCGGTCTCTATCACCTGTCTCTGGAGCCGCTAGTGGCACTGGAGCGTATGGGCGAGAAATCCGCGCAGAACCTGCTGGATGCGCTGGAGCGCAGCAAGGCGACCACACTGCCGAAATTCCTTTATGCCCTCGGCATCCGCGAAGTGGGCGAGGCCACTGCGCGCAACCTGGCGCGGCATTTTGGCCAGCTGGAAAAACTGATGCAGGCGGATACCGAGGCTCTGCAGCAAGTGGAGGATGTGGGGCCGGTGGTTGCCCACTATGTGGCCGAATTCTTCGAGCAGCCGCACAACCTGGAGGAAGTCGCTGCGCTACAGCAGGCCGGCGTGCACTGGGAAGATGAAGTACAGGAAGCTGGTGAGCAACCGCTCGCCGGCCAGACCTGGGTGCTCACCGGCAAGCTGGAAACCCTTTCCCGCAGCGAGGCGAAGGATTACCTGCAGCGGCTCGGTGCGAAGGTTGCCGGCAGCGTTTCCGCCAATACCCACACGGTAGTGGCGGGCCCCGGCGCGGGCTCCAAGCTGAACAAAGCGCGTGAGCTGGATCTTCCTGTACTGGATGAAGAGGGGCTCATGGCGATGCTGCGGGAGCGGGGCATCGAGATCTGATAGCGATACCGCCACGGATTTTGATGGGAAATTATCCTGTCCGTGGCGGGTTGTTTGAAATGCGATCGAATCGTGAATTTGACGCCATTCGAAGGTGGCTTTCTGGCTTGAGCGCCGTTACAGTTGCGGAAATCAGTTTTTTCGACAGTGCCTGCTGACAAATTTGTTTGCGCGGCAGGTAAGGGTAGGGGTTGGCGCAGCGTGATTCAGGGCGATCAGGAATCCATCGTTTACGGCTGTATCAAAGACAGCAACAGCCTGACTGGCGGCAGCGAACGCCGCCGGGTCAATCGCGAAGCAATTCTGGCGCTGCCCAGCGCTGACGAGTGGCCTTTTCTTTGCCGCGACATGTTTTCCATTCCGACCATCAAGGTCAAGCAGTCCCAGTATCAGACTGATGTGATTCACTTCGGCGCGTCCTATCGCGCGATCGAATATGAATGGAATCACTGGATTCAGAAATTCGAAGAACTGTTGCGCAGTATGTACTGGGTTTCCGCTACAGTGCACCTGGAAACCGAACTCTCCGGCACTCACTCTTTCAACTGGGAGGCTGCGGGCCTCTATCACGAACCCGGCTGCGGTGAGATGCAGGTGCGCTGTGAGTGGACCCAGGAAGGTCGCGTCAGCGTCTGATTGAATTTCAATCTTCAGATTTCCAATTTCCCGCACTGCACGCTAAATTTGTGACGGTTTTCCGTTTGCACGATTTGTGTGCCCATTTGTCTACAGCGCGACAGAGGTGATTCATGCCCGCTAAGTCGTCTGACGGCGCAGATAGTTTCCGTATAGAAAAAGACAGTCTGGGGGAGGTTCGGGTCCCGCAGGGTGCGCGCTATGGCGCTCAGACCCAGCGCGCGGTCGAAAATTTTCCGGTGAGTGATTATCGGCTGCCACAGGAATTTCTGCGCGCGGTGGTGGCGATCAAGCGCGCGGCGGCAGAAACCAATAGCCGTTTGAGAATTTTGGATGTGGACCTGGCAGAGGCCATCGTTCAGGCCTGCGACCAGCTCACGGATGCGGATTACCAGAATCAATTTCCGGTCGATGTTTTCCAGACCGGTTCCGGTACCAGTACCAATATGAATGTGAACGAGGTGCTCGCGCATCTCGCTTCCGAAGCGGCCGGTAAAACGGTCAGCGCCAACGACCACGTCAATATGTGCCAGAGCAGTAATGACGTGATACCAACCGCGATTCACCTTTCTACTTTGCTCGCGTTGCAGAATCGGTTGTTGCCGGCGCTGGTGCATTTGATCGACGCGATTGACGCGAAAGCTGAAGCGGTGGATGGCATCGTAAAAACCGGGCGCACTCATTTAATGGATGCGGTTCCTGTCACCCTCGCGCAAGAGCTGCTGGCGTGGTCGGCGCAGATCAAGCTGTGCAAGGAGCGGATTGAATCCTCCTTGCCGCGCCTGGAGGCGCTGGCGCAGGGGGGGACGGCAGTGGGTTCCGGGCTGAATGCGCACAGGGATTTTGCGGTAATGTTTGCACGCAAGCTGAGCAGTGCCTGCGGGGTTTCCCTGCGTCCCGCTGAAAATCCGTTTGCCGCCATTTCCAGCCAGGATACTGCGGTGGAGGTGTCCGGACAGCTGAAAACCCTGGCGGTGGCGCTGATGAAGATCGCCAATGATCTGCGCTGGATGAATAGCGGGCCACTGGCGGGGTTTGGCGAGATCGCACTGCCTTCCCTGCAGCCCGGCAGCAGCATCATGCCCGGCAAGGTAAATCCGGTTATTGCTGAGTCGGTGGCGATGGTGGCGGCCAAGGTGATGGGCAATGACACCACCATTACCGTGGCGGGGCAGAGTGGCAATTTTCAGCTCAATGTGATGTTGCCGGTGATCGCTTTTTCGCTGCTGGAAAGTGTGCGGATTCTCACGGCCTCAGCGCGCCTGCTGGCGGACAAGGCCATTAGCGGCTTTACCGTTAACGAAGCGCGTATGCGCGAGGCGCTGGCGAGAAACCCGATACTGGTGACTGCGCTCAACCCCGTTATTGGCTACGCGAAGGCGGCAGAGATAGCGAAAAATGCCTATGCCAGCGGACGCCCGGTTTTGGAAGTGGCCGTGGAAATGACCGATTTATCCCGCGCTGAGCTGGAACAGCTGCTGGATCCGGCTCGCCTGAGTTGTGGCGGTATCGTTGGTGGAAAGTGAATGGGTAGGCTGACGCGCTGTTAGTTTGGTTGCCTGTGGCGTCAGGGACGCGGCGGGCGATGTGCCCGGGATAGCTTTTCAGCTCAGCACCAGAATGCCGAGCAAAATGAAAACGGTGAGCAGCATCATGCACCCGATCCAAAGTGCCAGCTTGCGGAGTGTTTTCCTATCTTCCTGTCGATAGACAAGTCGATCGTTCATGGGCACATCTCCTCGACCTCAATCGTGAAATCAGGCCGCTTTCCCTATTGTTGGCTGTGTGGTTGCCGCCGTTTCGTTGACAGTGATGTCGCGATGTTGCAGGATTCGGCGCCGTGTCGCCGGCATACCCCTGTGCCAAGTACCTATCCTTAGTGATAGTCACCCTCAAAGGGTAGTGTTGGCGCCCGCCGCCGACCATCCATTCATTTCTCACTGGAAGTGTTGCTGCTATGGCCAACAAACGCCGCCGTTCATTCATTACCAGTGTGCTTGCATGCATCGCCTTTATTGCCGCTGCAATCTGGAGCTGGGATCTGCCGGTGGCGGATGTGCTCAGCTATCTGGTGCTGATGCTGCTGTTTCTCGTGGCTATTGTCGCCTTCGCGCTGGGGTTCGGTGCGCTGCTGAACTGGTTGCGCAATCGCCGAGATAAGTGAAACCGCGGCCACCAGGCCAGTATTGAGTCCGCAGAATCGGGAGCCCGACGGGAATTAGCCGCGAAAATGGAAAGCGCCAACGACGATATCCGCATTCCCATTGCCTATGTGCAGCGACTGCTGGACGAGGCCTCTAAGCACGGGTGCGACCGCGGCGAGTTGCTGGCGTCGGTGGATATTTCCGAGCAGGACCTGGAAGACACTGCGGCTTTTTCCGCCGTCAAATACGGGCGCCTTTATCAGCGGGTGATGTGGCTCGCGCAGGACGAGTGGTTCGGAATGCTGAGTGGCGGTCGCGTGCGCTCCGGGTCCTTTCGCCTGCTGTGCCTTACGGTGGTGAACTGCGCCACCGTGCGCCAGGCAATTACCCTGAGCGCGGAATTTATGGAAATCTGCCGGGGGTTCCGCGTCAAGCCGGTGCTGCGGCGGGATGGAGACCGTGACAGGGTGGTCATTCAGGGCATCAGTTCCCTGGCACCGGGGGAGTTCGACCAGTTGATCGCCGAGACGTCGCCCGGGGTGATTCGCACCACTCTGGCGGTGTGGCACCGTTTCTATTGCTGGCTGGTTGGTCGGGAGATTCCGCTGGCGAAACTGCACTTTTCTTTTCCCTGCCCGGAGGAGTTCCTCGCTCTCGCCCAGAGTGAGGCGGGGGAGCTGATGTTTGATCAGCCTGGCAATGCGCTGGAATACGAGAGTCGCTACCTGGATTACCCGATTGTGCAGAGCCCCCAGACCGTGGAGGATTTTATCCGCACCGCGCCCTACCATCTGGTCATCAGCGATGGCAATGCCAACAGTATCAAGACCAAGGTGAAGACCATTCTCAACCGGGATGTGAGCGAATCCATGCCGGCGGCAGAAGCGGTTGCCGAGCGCCTGAATATGTCGGTAACTACATTGCGGCGCAAACTTCAGCAGGAGAATACCTCCTATCAGAAGTTGAAGGACGAGTGCCGCATGGAAGCCGCGTTCCACTATCTAAGCTGCCCGGATCTCTCCAACACCCAGATTGCGGAAATGCTCGGTTTCGATGAGGCCAGTGCATTCTTCCGTGCCTTCAAGAAGTGGACGGGGGTTACCCCCGGCGAGTACCGCAAAAGCCCCCGCTCGACATCCGCAGGTATCTGACGCCGTTACATTGGCGGATATTTCTCGCATCGCTGTGGGCTTTTAGCGTTTTTTTCAGCTGGTATCGCCTCTCATTGTGACTCATCCGTCAGCATCATGTCGGTCATTTGTCCGCCGTATTTTGTTAGTGGTTTGGGCATTTTTCGCCATAGTGGCTTTTGCCCATTTGCAACTAATATGAATAAAACCAAAAGTTGAGTCACAGGTGTGACGGCCCGGTATCGCCTTTCGATACCCCTGGTAAACGCCGTGAACTCCATCAGGTCCACTGAGTAAAAATTGCTAGAAGAGGGTAATCAGGATGAGCGAGATCAAGATTCCGCTGCGCGACATGCGCTTCGCCATGCGCGAGCTGCTGAACTGGGATCAGCACTATGCGTCTCTGGGTTATGAAGATGCGAGTCCGGATGTGGTGGACGCCATCCTGGAAGAGGGCGCCAAATTCTGTGAAAACGTGCTCGCCCCCCTGAACCAGATCGGTGACCAGCAGGGCTGTACCTGGAAAGACGGTGAAGTCACCACTCCGGAGGGCTTCAAGGAAGCCTACCAGCAGTTCGTTGAGGCCGGCTGGCCTTCTCTGGCGCACAGCGTTGATCACGGTGGCCAGGGTCTGCCGCCGTCCCTCGGCACCATCCTGAGTGAGATGGTGGGTACCGCGAACTGGTCCTGGGGCATGTACCCCGGCCTGTCCCATGGCGCCATGAATACCCTGGAAGCCCACGGTACCGACGAGCAGAAGCACACTTACCTGACCAAACTGGTCGAGGGTAGCTGGACTGGCACCATGTGTCTGACCGAGCCGCATTGTGGTACCGACCTGGGTATCCTGCGCTCCAAGGCCGAGCCCAATGACGACGGCTCCTACTCCATTTCCGGCACCAAGATTTTCATTTCCGCCGGTGAGCACGACATGGCCGAGAATATCGTCCACATCGTTCTCGCGCGCCTGCCCGATGCCCCCGCTGGGACCAAGGGCATTTCCCTGTTTATCGTACCCAAGTTCCTGCCGAACGCAGACGGTTCCCTGGGTGAGCGCAATGGCGTGACCTGTGGTTCCCTCGAGCACAAGATGGGTATTCACGGCAACGCCACCGCGGTGCTGAACTTCGACGGCGCCAAAGGCTTCCTGATCGGCCCGCCGAACAAAGGCCTGAACTGCATGTTCACCTTTATGAATACCGCGCGTCTGGGTACTGCCCTGCAGGGTGTTGCGCACGCCGAAGCGGGCTTCCAGAAGTCACTGGCCTACGCCAAAGACCGCCTGCAGATGCGCTCCCTGAGCGGCCCGAAAAACCCGAATGGCGCGGCCGACCCGATCATCGTGCATCCGGACGTGCGCCGTATGCTGCTGACCCAGAAGGCGTTTGCCGAAGGTGGTCGCATGCTGGTCATGCTGTGCGCGCAGCAGGTAGACCGCACCCAGGTGGGCAGCGAGGAAGAGCGTAAAGAAGCAGACGACCTGCTGGCGTTCCTGACCCCGATTGCCAAGGCGTTCCTGACTGAAACCGGTTACGAATCCGCAAACCTGGGTATGCAGTGCTTCGGCGGTCACGGCTATATTGCCGAGTGGGGTATGGAGCAGAACGTTCGCGATGCCCGTATCTCCACCATTTATGAAGGTACTACTGGCGTTCAGGCGCTCGACCTGCTGGGCCGTAAGGTACTGATGAGCCAGGGCGAACTGCTGCGCAAATTCACCAAAGTCGTGCACAAGTTCTGCAAGGCCGAGGTAGACAACGAGGCACTGGCACCTTTCGTTACCAAACTGCAGGAAATCAACCAGCAGTGGGGCGAGCTGACCATGAATGTCGGCGTAAAAGCCATGGAAAACCCCGACGAAGTCGGTGCGGCATCCGTGGACTACCTGATGTACTCCGGTTATGCGGTACAGGCGTACCTGTGGGCGCTGGCGGCCAAAGTGGCGAACGAACAACTCGCCGCGGGCACTGCGGAAGAAGACTTCTACCGCGCCAAGCTCGTTACCGCGCGCTTCTTCTTCGAGCGCATCCTGCCGCGCACCGCGTATCACGCGATTGCGATGCAGAGTGGAGCTGACAACCTGATGAGCCTGGATGCGGAACACTTCGTATTCTGAGCCTGATGTCACTTTAAACACCGCCGCTGGAAACAGCGGCGGTGTTTTTGAATCTGGCTTTTACCAATGGCGGTGAAAGCGGGATGAAAGAATATCCGGAGCACCGATGCAATTACCGGCGCACATTCTCGAGCGGCTGCAGGCATTACCTTGTTTGCCCATAACCACTCGGGTACAGTTTCGTTTGCCAGATGGCAGTGATTTTTACTTGCAGGTACAGCGCTCAGATGATGCTGACGGCGCCATCCATGCTGTACAGAATTCTGGGGAGGTAGAATCTGCTGACCTGGAACTCGAGATGTCTTTCCAGACCCTAAATGACATCATCGACGGCCAGCTGAGTGCTCGGCATGCCTTTTTGCTGGGGGATATTCGCTACGCCGGTAATCGCGAACTGGCGGCAGCATTGGCAGACCTGTTTTCCACTTTCTAGAATATTCATCGGATAACTATCAAAACATACAATAATTATCTGTTCGCATAACCGTGTCCTTAAGATTTCGTCTATAAACGGACAAGGAATTTCGTATCGGCTCGTAGTGTTTTGCTGGCGTATTCCAGTGGAGCTGCACGGTACAGGTTTCTTCGTTCTGCAGCGTGAGCGATAATTCGCAGGATAAGGTTCGGCGCCAGTCTGGCGGACAGCACCACAAAAACAACATTGGGAGAAATAAGTTGGACATCGAACGCAGTATTCTTGACGTGCTCACCAGTGCCACGGCGAAATATGCTGAGCGGCCCGCGTTTACCTGCCTGGGTCACACGCTTACTCTTGGCGACATCGACCGGCTCAGCGCCAACTTTGCCTCCTACCTGCAGAACAACACAAATCTCAAGCCCGGTGATCGTATCGCCGTACAACTGCCCAACGTATTGCAATACCCCGTTGTTGTATTTGGTGCACTGCGTGCAGGCCTCATTGTGGTCAACACCAACCCGCTGTACACCCGCCGTGAGCTCAAGCACCAGCTAAATGACTCCGGTGCCAAGGCCCTGGTCGTGCTGGCCAATATTGCCGATACCGCGTCCGCGGTGATCCCGGAGACATCCGTAGAGCAGGTCATCGTTACCGAAATTGCCGACCTGCATGCACCGCTCAAGCGCGTGTTGATCAACAGTGTGGCGAAGTACGTCAAGAAAATGGTGCCGGCATTCCATTTTGCTAACCAAGTGGATTTCCGCGATGCCATGGCAATCGGTGCCAAGAAGCCGCATCAGGATGTGGTGCGCACTCCCGACGATATCGCCGTGCTGCAATATACCGGTGGTACTACCGGCGTTGCCAAAGGTGCGATGCTTACCAACCGCAACCTGGTTGCGAACATGGAACAGGTGCGAGAAGCCCTGGGTGACTCCATGAAAGAGGGCGAGGAGTTTTATATCGCTCCGCTGCCTCTGTACCACATTTACGCGTTTACCATTCACTGCATGTGCCTGTTTACCACTGGCAATCACTCGCTGCTGATCCCGAATCCACGCGATATCCCGGGCTTTGTGAAAACCCTGAAGGGCAAGCGTTTCACCGGTTTCTGTGGCCTGAACACCCTGTTTAACGGTCTGATGCGCTGCCCGGAATTCGCCGATCTCGATTTCAGCAAGCTGCACACCACCTGTTCCGGTGGCATGGCGCTGACTCGCGCCACCGCAGAAAAATGGGAGGCAATGACCGGTTGTGTGGTTACCGAGGGCTACGGTATGACCGAGACCTCGCCAGTGGTTTCCTTCAACCCCGCGGAAGCCGTACAGCTGGGTACGGTGGGCATTGCTGTGCCGGGTACCGAGGTGAAGGTCACTGACGAAAACGGCAATGACCTGCCGAACAACACCCCGGGAGAACTTTGTGTTCGCGGCCCGCAGGTAATGAAGGGATACTGGGAGCGCCCGGAAGCCACCGCTGAAACCATCGATGCGGAAGGGTGGCTGAAAACCGGTGATATGGCGGTTATCCAGGATGACGGTTACATCAAGATTGTTGACCGCAAGAAGGACATGATCATCGTGTCCGGATTCAACGTCTATCCAAATGAAATCGAAGATATCGTCGCCGCGCACCCGAAAGTGACCGAGGCTGCCGCCGTGGGTATTCCCGATGAGCGCAGCGGTGAATCGGTCAAATTGTTCGTGGTGAGAGCGGATGCTTCGTTGACTGCGGAAGAGGTAATTGCCTACTGCCGTGAAAACATGACTGCGTACAAGGTGCCGAAAAATATCGAGTTCCGCGAAGATCTGCCGAAAACCAATGTGGGCAAGATTTTGCGTCGTGAGCTTCGCGATGAAGAACTGAAAAAGGTTGAGGCGGAAGTCAGCGCCTGAGCGTGAAGGCTTCCACCACTAAAAACCCGCTGCTTGCAGCGGGTTTTTTTTATGCAAAATTTTCATCGTGCGACAATGATGTTAAGGCGTGTGACACCGGACAGTAGGTTACTGCGCTATAACTAGGAGATAAAAATTTACGGTTGAGCGCGAAATGGCACAGCAAAAACAGCGGCCTACCTTGATCCACGAGGAGTTGCCTGCGGAGCACGAAGATCCGCTGATTCGTGTATTGCATATTGTCATCCGCAGCTCCGTACGCTTTCTATCCGTGTTGATGGCTCTGGTAATCATGTGGAGTGTCGCGGATGTGGTTTGGGTGCTTTATCAGCGCCTGAGTACCGAGCCGGTGCTGCTACTGGACCACAACGATCTATTTGATGTGTTTGGGGCGATTATGCTGGTGCTTATCTCCATCGAGATCTTCATCAACATTCGTCTTTACCTGGGGTCCAATGTGATTCCTATTCAGCTGGTGGTGGCGACGGCACTGATGGCGATCGCGCGGAAGGTTATCGTTCTTGATCTGGATGATACAGGGCCAATGTATATCCTGGGTATTGCAGCGGTGGTTATGGCGCTGGGGGTAACCTATTGGCTGGTGGCAAAGAAGGAGATGCTTACCTATAGCGAGCGACGCAGTCTGTTGGAGGATCAGGAAAAATAAACCTGACTATTAATTTCTGATAAAAAAAGGGCGCCCAAATGGCGCCCTTTTTTATTGGCTTCTTGTCCAATATTATTTCCGGGTCTCTGCACTTTCGTCGCGCGCTGCACGGAATTCATTACCGCTGTACCAGTTTGGCCAGTCGCGGCTGTTGGCGAGCTCCAGGCCGAGATCGAGACCCAGGGCAAGATCCAGCGCGGCACCTTCCAGGTTCCACTGTGGATCGTACTCGTCGCCAGGCTTGTGGTAGGCGTGTGCAGTGTACTCTTCGCCTTTCTTCTGCGCCCAGTCGCGGCCGTGCTCGAAGCTGTCAGTTCCTGAATCGAAATACAGCATGGGCACGCCTTTCTTGGCCAGGCTGAAATGATCTGAGCGGTAGAAGTAGCCGCGCTCCGGATGATCTTCCGGTGCCAGGTAGCGGCCCTGTTTGGACGCCGCTGTCTCCAGCAACTTCTCCAGTTCGCTGTTGCCGTAGCCAACCACGATCACGTCACGCATCGGGCCGAGGACTCCCATGGCGTCAAAGTTGATACCGGCGACGGTTTTCTCCAGCGGTACCACCGGATTTTCCGCGTAGTACTTGGAGCCCAGCAGGCCGGACTCTTCGGCGGTCACAGCAACGAATACCAGCGAGCGCTCGGGCGCTTGTGGCAGTTTGGATACCTGTTGTGCCATCGCCAGAAGGCCGGCGGTGCCGGTGGCGTTGTCGACCGCGCCGTTGAAGATGTGGTCGCCGCCATCAGCGTGGTTGTTTACGCCCAGGTGATCCCAGTGTGCGGTGTAGATGACGGCTTCATCCGGATATTTGCTGCCGGGAAGCTTGGCCACCACGTTGCGGGAGTTGGACGTGCGCACCTTGCTTTTCAGGTCTACCGAAGCACTGAGGTCCAGCGCCTTGGGCTTGAAGCCGCGCTGCTTGGCGGCATCCATTTCCTGCGCCAGATCGAGGCCGGCGGCGCTAAACAGTTCCTTGGCTGCGTCGCCGGTCATCCAGGCTTCTACAGCCACGCGGTCGGCGTTCTTGTTATCTGCCGCAAGGCTGATCTGTGCGCCGGACCAGCTGCCACTGACTACTTCCCATGGGTAACCGGCGGCACCCGTCTCGTGGATGATGATCGCGCCCTCGGCCCCCTGGCGTGCAGCCTCTTCAAATTTGTAGCTCCAGCGACCGTAGTAGGTCATGGCGTTGCCGTTGAACAGGTTCTTGTCCTGGGTGGCGTAGCCCGGGTCGTTGACCAGAATCACTGCGGTTTTGCCTTTCATGTCCAGGCCGGCGTAATCGTTCCAGTCGTTTTCCGGGGCGACGATACCGTAGCCAACGAACACCAATGGGCTGTCCTGCAGTTTGCTCTCCGGTACCTGGCGCTGGGTGAAGGTCACCATCTCGCTCAGGGGTTGCAGCGACTTTTCAAAGTCCTTGCCCTTGATGAGCAGCGGGGTACTTTCGATGTTCATTTCCACCACCGGTACCTGTTGGAACCAGCTCGGGTTGCCCTCGGCGTCCTTGGTACCGGGCTCGAGGCCGAGTTTCTTGAACTCGTCCGCGAGATAGTTAACGGTCAGCTCCTCGCCCTTGGTGGCGGGGGCGCGGCCCTCAAATTTGTCGGAGGCGAGCACCGCGATGTGCTTGTGCAGGTCTTTCGCCAGTTCGGCAACTTCCGCTTGTTCTTCCGCGCTCAGAGTGGGCTGGCTGGTGGTCGCTGTTTCCGCGGTGGCGGCAATATCTGCTGGCTGTTGAGCTTCGCTCACCGTTGGCATATCGCTTTGCGCAGATGCAGTTTCGGCTTCTTTCTTGGCGCAGCCGCCGATGGCTGCCAGGCCCGCGAGGGCCAGTGGCAGGGCCAGGCGCCGCCAGTGTTGGGGCAATTGCATGGTCGTTTCCTTCTCTTGTCTTATGGTGTTGTTATTACTGTTCTGGCTGAGTCAGTTGGACCCGTCCATATACGCGAGAGTTTCACGGATCGGGAACAGGATGTCTTTGGCCAACTGACGGCTGCGCGCCGGAGACCAGCCTTCCACCATGTCGGGCAGGTTGGCGTTGTCCTTGAACGGCATTTCCAGGGTGAGCGCCAGGGTGCGGAACTGGTGTCCGCACCAGTTGGTACCCACGGTCATGTTGGCCTCGCCGGGCCCGTGCAGCGGGTAGCCCTGTTCGGTCTGGAAGTCTGGGCTGGATTTTTCATACGCCTGCTTGAAGACGTTCTCCAGCGCCGCGTGCTTCTCGTCATAGCCGGGAATGCCTTCGCAGGCCGCGACGAAGTTGTAGGGCAGGGCCTCGTCGCCGTGGATGTCGAGGAACATATCGCCACCGGTGGCCAGCATCCGCTCACGCACCAGGTAGACCTCCGGGCTGCGTTCCATAGTGGGAGACTGCCACTCGCGGTTCAGGTTGGCGCCCGCCGCATTGGTGCGCAGGTGGCCGCGCACGCTGCCATCCGGGTTCATGTTCGGCACCACGTAAAACACGGTGTTCGCCAGCAGGCTGCGCGCGGCGGGATTGGCGTCGTCCAGCAGGGCTTCGAGGAAACCTTCCACGAACCACTCCGCCATGGTCTCACCGGGGTGTTGGCGGGCAATCATCCACACTTTGCGCTTGGCGGTCTCCGCGTTACCGATGGTGAGCATGGTCATGTCGCGCCCGTCCAGGGTCTGGCCGAGGGTCTCAGCCTGTACGCGCTCGTCGGACTGAGCCCACGACAGCAGGTCGAGATGCCGCTCCCAGGAGAAGGGGGCGAAATAGGCGAGGTAAATGCTGGGCTGGTCCAGCTCCACGGTAAAATCCAGCACACTGCCGTCGTACTGTGCATCGATACGGAACCAGTTGTGGCGGTCGTAAGAGGCGCAGACCCGGTAATTTTCCCAGCCAGCCGGGTAGGCTGCCTTGCCCGCGTTGGTAATGCGCAGCGGGTACTGCTTGCCCACTTCGCCCTCGAGGCGGAAGTGAAACCACTGGTAGAAGTCGGACTGGTTGTCGATCCGGATAGCCAGCTCGATGGGATTGCTGTCTTTGTTGATGACTTTGATGTTGCCGCTGTCAAAGGCGCTGCTGATGTGCATGCGTGAGCTCCGCAGTAATCTTGGCGATAAGGTGGGTATAACCGGGAAACTATGGTGTATCCGGGTTGCTTTGGGGACTGGTTAGCAGGATACAGATTCGTAACAAAAATTCAGGATAGTTCACGGCAGCTTGGAGTAATTTTCTGCTGTCGGGCACCCATTGAGTGAAATATTTTGTTGCGGTGCTTTTGGTTGGGTAATAGTAACTCCACAACCAATATTATCGCGGCAATAAAAAAGCGCGGTGCCCTTGCGAACACCGCGCTTCTGCCATTCCATGGCGGCACCTGCTGAGACTACTGCTCCCTAAAAATTTCTGGCGTCAGACCAATGACGACTACTCACTGCCCTGGTCACTGCACGGTGTGAACCACAATTACACCTTCAGAAACCCTGTACTGCTCCCTGACATACCTCAGCAGGTGCTGTTTAAAGTTTAGGCAGGCTTTCTTCGCACCGTCCCCGGGGAGCGAAAACTTGGCGTTAAATCGGTTAACTTTTAGACAGTTAATGCAGTTCTGAAATGGCCACTCCCTTGGCAAAAACGGCGTCAATCGAAATTCAGTTCGCTGTCTTTCCAGTACTTGGTGCCTTTGAGGGTAGCCTGTAGTGCCACACCGCTTTCGGTGAGCTGGTAGACGCGCATGCCGTCCATCACCACTTCACCGCCCACGGCGACACCTTTGTCCTGGGCCTTCGCCGCCGCATCCGCATGGCCGCCGAAGGACCAGCCGTGCTCTACAAAGCGGTTCATGACTTCCGGCGAGTCGAATACGAACAGCGCGCGGAAATCCTTGATGCCAATGCCGAGGCCAACGCCCACCTCACCCATCTTCATGTAAGTGCGTTCACCGGATTTGCTCACCGCTATCCCGTAACCGGTGGAGGCGCTGGCGAGCAGCAGGTTCAGGTTGACGTTGCTGAACACCGCGTAGCCGGGGGCGCGGGCCACATCGCTGCGCAGGTCCGGCTTCAGGCGGTAGAGATCGTCGAGCACCTGCCGCTCTGTCCTCTGGATATGTTGGCGCTGCTCGTCGCGGGTCTGGCCGGGGGCGGCGCAGGCGGCGATCAAAAACACCTGGGTCAGTAGCGACAGCACGGCAATTGGCCGTAGAACCCGGCGCAGGATGGAAAGGCGGAAGTGCGGCATGGCGATTACTCCTGAAAG
Organism: Microbulbifer sp.; assembly: GCF_036563125.1. Lineage (GTDB taxonomy): Bacteria > Pseudomonadota > Gammaproteobacteria > Pseudomonadales > Cellvibrionaceae > Microbulbifer. The sequence goes on along the minus strand of NZ_DATCMV010000135.1, from coordinate 66,446 downwards.
CCCGCAGGCTGGGGCTGTTGTGGATGTAGCGTTTTGCAAACGGTTGCCCGGTGGGCATTATTTTTGGTTTTTCCGCCGCTGTCTGGGGGCGGTAACGGAATTGATACGAGAATACCGATGATGTCCCGCCGCGCCTGCGACCTGGTGCACAAAGAGCGAATTGGCGCCACTTTCGGCCCCTCGGCCAAATCGGGTATTCTTGCGCCCCTGAGCAAATGACTTCGGGATTCCACAGAGGAAACAAATTCATGAACCGATCCCTCAAGCGCGGCATCGCCGCCTCCTGTCTGCTGACCCTGGTGCTGAACCTCACCGCGTGTGGCTACTTCCTCTATCCTGAGCGTAAAGGTCAGTCTGGTGGTCGTGTAGATCCGGTGGTGGTGATTCTCGATGGTGTTGGTCTGCTGTTCGGCATCCTGCCGGGTGTTGTTGCGTTTGCCGTAGATATCACCAACGGCACCATCTACCTGCCGGCGGGCGGTTCTTCCGCCATTGACCGTCATCTGACCGCGAATGAGCCGCAGGCAAAAGAAGTGGTCGACCAGAACGGCCAGGCGTGGATTGAACTGCCGCTGGAAGCGGTGAGCGGCGGTGAAGAGATCGATGCGCAGAATCTGGAGCAGGTGAGCGCGGCGCTGGCGCAATATACCGGTCAGCAAGTGGCGGTAACCGACATCGTGTGGCTGCAGGATCTGGTGGCGCTGGAGCAGGCGCGTGCGGCTCAGCAGGCCACTGCTGCCCGCTGAGGGATTTTGCGATTTTTTGCCCCTGATAAAGCGGTGATTTCCAGCGGAAATTAATCCGACCCATTTGGGCAGGTGGCGCATCATCGGCGCCGCTTTGCCCGGGATCTGTCAGCCCCCGGAGCATTTCTGCCTTTGGTACGTGAGCCGAAGGTGGTGTACATGGGGCTCAACCGGCTGTTGCCGGCGCTGGACAGCTTCTTTTCCTCCTGCAAACTCTCCTGAATCTTCCCTGGTTACCAGTCTGGCAAAGCGTGCCTTAGCGCTTGCGACCGGTCAGCGCGCCCATGATACCGCGCATCAACTCCCTGCCGATCTGGCGACCGAAACTCGCCGCCATCTTGTCGAAGGATTTTTCCAGTGCACTTGGTTTGCTGGTGGTTACGCGTGGCTTGCTCACTTGTGATGCCCCCGGTTCTGCCTGCGCGCGGCGCCGCTGCAGCTGCTCGTAGGCGGAATCCCGATCCAGTTTCTGGCTGTATTTGCTGTGCAATGGGCTGTCGTGCATCACCACCTTGCGTTCCCGGTTGTCCAGCGGCGTCAGGCGGCTGGCGGGCGGGTGGATGAGCAGGCGAGATACCGGTTGCGGTACGCCACTTTCATCCAGGCAGGACACCAGCGCTTCGCCCACGCCCAGTTCGCCGATGGCCTGCGCGGTGTCGATTTCTGGGTTGGCGCGGAAACTGTTGGCGGCGGCCCTGACCGCGCGCTGCTCGTTCGGGGTGTAGGCCCGCAGCGCATGCTGCACCCGGTTGCCCAGTTGCGCGAGGATGTCTTCGGGGATATCCAGCGGGTTCTGGGTGATAAAAAATATACCGACACCCCTGGAGCGGATCAGCTTTACGATCCGCTCCACTTGTTCGCGCAGGTTTTTCGGCAGGTCATCAAACAGCAGGTGGGCCTCGTCAAAAAACAGTACCAGTCGCAACTGTCGGTCGCCGACTTCCGGCAGGTTTTCATAGAGTTCCGCCAGCAGCCACAACAGCAGGATGCCGTACACCGCGGGCTGCATATCGCTGGCGTCCAGCAGGTGGATGGTATCGCTATCGATGAGGTCGTGGAGGTCCAGTGCCGGCTCGCCGAACAGGGCGTCGGCCCCCTGGAGTTCCAGTGCCAGGTACTTGCGTTTGATGGCGCCGAGACTGGCGGCGGAGATAGTGCCGAATTCCGCCAGTAGTCCCTTGCGGTTCTGGTCGGCGTAGTCGATCAGCGCCAGTAGGTCTTTCCAGTCCAGTAACAGCAGGCCCTGCTGGTCGGCGATGCGAAACAGCAGCTGCATCAGTCCTTGCTGGTTGTCGTTCAGATGCAGCATGCGGCCGATAAGCTCCGGCCCCAGCTCGCTGGGGGTGGTGCGCATCGGCAGGCCACCGGCGCCCCAGAGGGTGAGGCGGAAGGCGCGAAAGTAGCGTTCGTCGAGATCAAACAGGGGCAGCCGCTCGCGCACCTTCTCGCTATCGCCGCCGGCGGCGCCGAGACCGCTCAGGTCGCCCTTGAGGTCGGTTACCAGTGTGGCGATGCCGCGAGCACTCAGTTGTTCTGTCAGATAGCGCAGGGTGACGGTTTTGCCGGTGCCGGTGGCGCCGCAGATCAGGCCGTGGCGGTTCAACATCTGCGGCAGCAGCTGTCCGGTATTGCTTTGCCCCGCGGCAGCCTCGGTAAGCTTGTTTTTTCCGAGTGAGATCGGCTGTGAGAGATCGGGCTGGAGCGGCATCGGAACCCCTGGTGGTGACACAGCATCCATGTGTCTAATCCCTGTCACTGGTCCTTGTAACTTTAGTCCCGACGTGTGCTCGCGCTCAGGAGGATTGCGCGGATTTGAATGCCTTGGGTGAGAGACCGGTCCAGCGCCGAAAAGCTTTGCCGAACGCACTTTCGTCGCAGTAACCGAGGGCGGCGGCGATATCCACATTGGTCTTTTCACCCTCCCGCAGCCACTGGCAGGCGTAGTGGCTGCGCACTTCGTCCTGGATCGCGCGGAAGCTCGCGTTTTCCTCCAGCAGTTTGCGGCCGAGGTGGCGCGGACTGATGCACAGGCGCGCCGCGACCTGTTCGCGACTCAGCTGTGGTTCCTGCTGCAGCAGGTGGGCAACCCGCAATTGCAGGCTCTTGCTGGTAAGCGCTTTTAGCAGGGCATCTGCTTCCGGTTTCAGGCGTGCCATCACCTGGCGGTCGGCGGCGACCAGAGGGATTTCGAGATCCTGCGGGCGGAAGCGAATGCCGGATGATTCCGCGTTGAACTGTACCGGGGCCTGCAGCAGTTGCTGGTATTGCTGTTGTACTGCCAGTGACGGGGTAGGGTAGGCAAAGAGTACGCTCTGGGGCTGAAACTCGCGCCCGGTCATGACGCGCGCCTGGGCCAGGCAAATGGACAGCACCGTCTCCACCCGCAGGCGCGCGCAGCGCAGGTAGTTGGGGCGGTAGCACAGCTCCACATAAAAACTGCCACGGCGCATCTCGAACTGGCCGCCCTCGCCCAGCAGCGGGTGGTAAATGAGCAGCTGCTCCAGTGCGGCACCGAGATTTTTCTGGGTCATCAACAGGTAGCCCACCAGCCCCATCTGGCTGCCCTGCATGGCCTGCCCCAGGCGAATACCCAGCAATGGGTCCGGGTGCGCGTCCTGTACCGCCAGCCAGATCTCTTCCTGGACGTTCATGGGGACGCGCTCATTTTCGTTAATGGCGGTCAGGAGTGCTTGGGCTTTGGGCGGGAGCTTTAGTTGAAGTCGCTCCAAAGCGCTGATAACTGCTCGCGTGTAGCTGAGTGTGACACTTCTGCTGTCGATGGTGTTCAATTTGGTTGTCCGAAATTAACCAGATGCTGCCCGATTATGACGACGGCCTTTGGGAATGTCACGTTATATTGATCGCCAACGTGATATGACAAGAAAGTCAGCTGGAACGCGCGGCGTTCACCCTGACAGGTAATAGTGGGAGAACAATAATGAAGCCATTGGCGGGAATGAAACCTTTCGCGGTTATCGGCGCCGGCCCCATGGGGCTGTGTAGTGTACGCAATCTGGCCAAGCACGGAATCCCCTGTGTGGGATTCGAGATCCACAGCGATGTGGGTGGTCTGTGGGATATCGATAGCCCCACCAGCACCATGTACGAATCCGCCCACCTGATTTCGTCCAAGCGCATGACCGAATTCGCAGAATTCCCCATGGGCGATGAGGTGGCACTGTTCCCCAGTCACCGCGAAATGCGTGACTACTTCCGCGCCTATGCGCAGAAATTCGATCTGTACCGCCACTATGAATTTGAAACCGAAGTGCTTAATTGCGAGCGCATCGGCGAAGACTGGCACATTACCACCCGCTGCAAGGGCGAAGAGCAGACCCGAGTGTTCGGCGGCCTGTTGATCGCCAATGGCACCCTGCATCATCCCAATATGCCGCAACTGCCTGGTGAGTTCGCCGGTGAACTGCTGCACTCCGCGGATTACCGCGACGCGGCCATGTTCGAGGGCAAGCGCGTGCTGCTGGTGGGCTGTGGCAACAGTGGTGCGGATATCGCGGTGGACGCGGCGCACCGCGCCAAGAGCGTGGATATCAGCCTGCGCCGGGGTTATTACTTCCTGCCCAAGTTTATCGGCGGCAAGGCCACCGACGCGGTGGGTGGCAAGATCAAACTGCCGCGCTTTATCCAGCAGCGTATCAGTGCCGCGCTGTCGAAATTCATGCTGGGTACGCCCGAGCAGTACGGCCTGCCAAAGCCGGACTACAAGATGTTCGAGTCGCACCCGGTGATCAACTCCCTGATCCTGCACCATATCGGCCACGGTGATATCAAGGTGCGCAAGGACATTACTGCGGTGGATGGCCACAACGTGACCTTTACCGACGGCAGCACTGGCGAGTACGACCTGATCCTGATGGCCACTGGCTACAAGCTGCACTATCCGTTTATCGATGCTGCCCACCTCAACTGGGAGGGTTTTGCCCCGCGCCTGTATCTGAATGTGTTCCATCCGGAGTACGACAACCTGTTCCTGATGGGCATGGTGGAGGCCGCGGGACTCGGCTGGGAAGGGCGCAACCGCCAGGCGGAGATGGTGGCCCTGTATATCCGCCAGCTGGCGTCGGGTGCAGCCTCTGCCGAGAAGCTCAAGCAGGTAAAGCGTGCCCAGGCGGGCGAACGCGCCGATGGCGGCATGCAGTACCTGAAGCTGGAGCGTATGGCCTACTACGTGCACAAGGACAGCTACCTGAAGGCACTGGCTGGTCACACCCGGGACTTGCTCGGTGACCACCGGGTTGAGGATACTGCACAGTTTTCAGCCAATCCGGCCGCAGCGACCCGCTGAGGTCGCCAGGACAATGAATAACTTGAATCCCGCTTTATCCGTTTCTATCGACAGTTTCCAGATGTCGCCGGCGGCGCTGATCGCCCTCAACGCCGTGCTGGCATTCATGATGTTTGGTGTATCGCTGGGGCTGCGCACCGCGGACTTCCGCCGTGTGCTGAGCCGCCCGGTGGCGCCGGTGACCGGGATGGTGGCGCAGTTCCTGCTGTTGCCGGCCATTACCTGTTTCGGCACCTGGGCACTGGACATCAGCCCCGGACTGGCGCTTGGCATGATTCTGGTGGCCTGCTGCCCCGGCGGTACCTTCTCCAATGTGATGACCTGGATCGGTCGCGCCAATGTGGCCACCTCGGTCAGCATGACGGCCATATCCAGTCTCGCCGCAGTGGTGCTCACACCGCTGAACTTCGCCCTCTACGGCAGCCTCAACCCGAACACCCGTGAAGCCCTGCAGGCCATTCACCTGCCGGCGGAAAACATGGTGCTGATGGTGGTGCTGGTGCTGGCGCTGCCCATGGCGCTCGGCATGCTGGTGGGGGGGCGCTTCCCGCGCTTTGCCGAGCGCAGTGAGCGGCATTTCCGCACCGCATCGCTGTTCGTTTTCCTGCTGTTTGTGGTGATCTCCTTCAGCAAGCACTGGCAGACCGCACTGCAGATTGCGGGCTCGGTACTGGTGCTGGTGATCGCGCACAATGCCATTGCTTTCATGATTGGCGATCTCGCCAGCCGCGGGGCGCGCCTGCCCCAGGGGGATCGGCGGGCGGTGACCATGGAGGTGGGCATCCAGAACTCGGGACTGGCGCTCGCCATTCTGTTCACTTTCTACCCGGGGTCCGGGGAGATGCTGGTGGTGGCGGGCTTCTGGGGCGTTTGGCATCTGGTGTCCGGGCTCAGTCTTGCCGGCTACTGGAACTACAGCGATCGGCGCATTGCGGGCGCGAATGCACAGGCCGCGGATTCGATCTGAAGATTTCGCTGGCGCGGCCGGCGCTGGCAGCCAGGCCAAAAACTCTGGCCCATAACAACCTGGTCCATAACAACTCTGGCCATAACAAGAAGAGCAGAACATGAGTGATAAGCGGGTATTGATTACCGGGGCGGCAGGCTATGTCGGTCGCCTGTTGGGGGAGTCGCTGGCGACACGTATGGACGTGGTCGGTGTCGATATCGCACAGCGCGAGGCGGCGTTCCCCATCTTCCAGATGGATATTTGCGATGCGGCGCTGGCGGAGCTGATGCGTGCCGAGCGCATTACCCATGTGGTGCACCTGGCCTCGGTCATGGCCTCTGGTCGCGATCGCGCGCGTGAGTACCGTATCGATGTGGACGGCACGCGCAATGTACTGGAAGCCTGTATCGCCGCCGGCGTGGGCCACCTGACCCTGACCAGCAGCGGTGCGGCCTACGGCTACCATGCGGACAATCCCGCTTGGCTCACGGAGGATCTCCCTCTGCGCGGCAACCCTGAATTTGCCTACTCGGACCACAAGCGTCTGGTGGAGGAAATGCTGGCGGATTACCGCCAGAAGCATCCGCAGTTACGTCAGCTCATCCTCCGTCCCTGCTCGATTATCGGCGCCACCACCAACAGCAAGATCAGCGACCTGTTTACTGGCAGCAGTATCCTCGATCCCGGCGGCCACAATTCACCGTTTGTGTTTATCTGGGATGAAGACGTCGTCGGCGCGATCGAGCACGGGGTGGTCGAAGATGCCAGCGGCATTTACAACCTGGCCGGTGATGGTGCGCTGACGCCTGCGGAAATCGCCCGCCTGCTGAACAAGCCCCTGCGCCGTCCACCGGTGTGGCTGGTGAAAATGTTATTGGGTATCAGCTACGGACTGCGATTCGGCAATGTGCAACCGGCACAGGTGATGTTTCTGCAATACCGTCCGGTATTGCTGAATACCCGCCTGAAGAGCGAGTTAGGCTACCGCCCGCGCAAAACCTCTGCGGAAGCCTTCGCCTATTTCGCAAAAAACGTTCTCGGTGTCGATGTTGATGCGGGCAGCGCGCGGGTTACCCATGCCGATCCCGCAACTGCAACGGTGGCGGGAGGCCAGGCCGCATGAGCGCCCCCTTGATCACTCCGCAGAACCGGGAAAAGATTTTTGTGGTTACCGGTGCTGCCGGTGGGCTCGGCTGGGCACTGGTGCGCGCGCTTGAAACGGCCTTCGTCGCCCAGGGGCCGGTGCGCTTCGCGCTGGTCGATATGGATGCGGAAGCCCTGGCCGCGCGTGCGCGGGAACTGGAGGCGCGGAATATCGACGCGGATGTATTCGTTACCGATCTGTCCTCGGAAAGCGCGGTGGCGGAACTGTGCGCACGACTGCGCAACCTCTACGGTGCGGTCGACCTGCTGGTGAATAACGCCGGCATCACCCACCGAAGTCTCTCGACCCAGACCAGCAACGCGGTCATCCGTCGGGTGATGGCGGTGGATTACCACGCGCCGGTGGAGCTGGCACAGGGCCTGATGGGAGAGCTGCGCGCGGCTTCTGGCTGCGTCATCAATATCAGCTCCATGGCAGGCTGGATGCCGGTACTGGGGCGTGCGGGTTACTGTGCTGCCAAAAGTGCGCTGCACCAGTACTTCGAGACCTTCCGCGAGGAAGTGCGCGAAGAAGGCGTGCGTGTACTCATGGTCTACCCGAGCTTCGTCGCCACCAATATCGACACCAACGCCCTGGCGGGCGACGGTGGTCGCGCCAAACACGCCCAGAGCACCATTGGCCAGGTGCGCAGTGCCGACTGGATGGCGGGTGAGATCGTCCGCGCACTGGTCGCAGGCAAGGAGCGCCTGTTCCCGCGCGACAAATCCCTGCTGGGGGCCTACCTGTACAAGCTTGCGCCGAAACTGTTCCTGCGCCAGATGGTGAAAAACTTCCGCGTGGAGCTGGAAGTGGGGCGGGCAGCACAGGTGGCTGACCGCTGAATGTGAGTGTGCGTTTGCGCCGTTAGCGGATCATGGTGATTACGCTGGCGGCCAGCAGCACGCCCATGGTGATGTTGAAAAACCTCAGGTAACGGGGTTCTTTGAACAGTTGTTTCAGGCCCACGCCAAACATCAACCAGACCACGATACAGGGGCCGCCGATCAGTATGAACGCCAGGGCAATGCGTCCGGCCTCCATCAGCATGGCGCCGTCCGGTGTGGTAAACGCCGCAAGTGCGCCCACCGCCATAATCCAGCCCTTGGGGTTCACCCATTGAAAAGCCACTGCCTGTAAAAAGGTAAATGGCTTCTTTCCTTCCGCAGAGCCCACCTCGCGCGTATTGGCAATGATCCATGCCAGATAAAGCAGGTAGGCGATACCAACCCAGCGAACCACCTCGTGCAATATCGGATACTGGCTGAACAGTGCGCCGAGGCCAAGGCCGATGGCAATGATCATGGCCGGGTAACCGAGGCAGATCCCTAGGAAGTGCGGCATTGAACGACCGACCCCGAAATTGAGGCCGGACGACATCATCATCAGGTTGTTCGGCCCGGGTGTGATACTGGTTGAAAACACAAACAGGGCGATCGGCAGCAGCGTTTCGAGCAAGGTAGGCCTCGTGGGAAAGTCAAGTGGCAACGGCGCGCAGTTTGACGTTGCATAGTGCATAGATAGTCGCACAGATTATCCGCGTTGCGATTATCGCGGTAAACCGGTGCCACAGGTGCCATGCTAGAATTCTGCAAATTTTCTGCGGTTGCTCGCCATGTCGATGATCGACAGTCACTGCCATTTAGACTTCGACGCCTTCGCCGCCGATCGCCAACAGGTATGGCAGCGCTGTATCGCGCTGGATATTCAGGGCGTGATCATTCCCGGTATCAGTATTCCCCAATGGCGCCAGCTGTTTGCGCTGGTTAACACACAGCCCGGCTGGTACGGCGCGGTGGGGGTGCACCCCTGGTGGATTGCGGAACTCGCCATCGAACCCGCGCAGCTGCAGCGCGCCGTGGAAGAGCGAGTTACCCGCGAGCGGGCCGGTGCCAACCGCTGCGTCGCGGTGGGCGAATGTGGACTGGATGCCAACATCTACACACCCATGGAAGCACAGCTCGCGGTGTTCTCGTCGCAGCTGCGCGCAGCGCAAAACCTGGAATTGCCGGTAATCGTTCACTGCGTGCGCGCTCACAGCGAAGTGATCCGCATACTGAAAAAAATGCGCCCGCAAAAAGGTGGGGTGATCCACGCCTTTAGTGGAAGCCGCGAAATTGCCGAGGAGTATCGCCGGCTGGGATTTATGCTCGGGGTCGGCGGCACCATTACTTATCCGCGCGCCAGCAAAACCCGCGATACCCTGGCCTCGGTACCGCTGGAATCCCTGTTGCTCGAATCCGATGCCCCGGATATGCCGCACGCTGGTCATCAGGGTGAACGCAACAGTCCGGAGTATCTGCCGGCGGTAGCGGAAACCCTTGCGGCGTTGCGCGGAATTGACGTGCAGCAAGTCATCGCGCAAACCGAAAAAAATACCCGCGCACTGTTCAATCTGTGAATGCCCAGTGGTGAATACCTGGTTATGAGTTTTTCCGTCGAGTCATTCAAAAAACAGTTTCCGCTGTTTGCCCAGAGCGAGAACGGCGAACTGGTGTATCTGGATAATGCCGCCACCACACAAAAGCCCGCATGCGTGATCGATGCTATCGCGGATTTTTATCGCCACAGCAACGCCAATACCCACAGGTCCAGCCATCGTCTGGCCCGTCGCGCCACCGACATGGTGGAGCAAGTGCGGGCCCGCGCCGTTGTGTTTCTCGGCGCTGCCAGCCCGAAAGAGATTGTATTTACCCGCGGTGCTACCGAGGGCCTGAACCTGTTGGCCTACAGCTTGTGCTCGCAATTGCAGCCCGGTGACCAGATTGTCTTAACTACAGCAGAGCACCACGCCAATCTCGTGCCCTGGCAGATGATGGCAGAGCGCTACCAGCTGGAACTGCGTTATGTGCCGGACACCCGGGGAGTGCCGCACTTTGATCGTGTCGCTGAAGTACTTACGCCGCGCACCAGAATTGTGTCGACTACCGCAGGCTCAAATGCGCTTGGTTTTCGCTCCGACCTGAAAGCTGTGCACGCCGCGCTCGCGGATAAAAATATTCACTGGATTGTGGATGGCGCCCAGTTGGCGGCGCACGAGCACGTGGATGTGCAGGCTATCGGCTGCGATTTTTTTGTGTGCTCAGCACACAAATTTTACGGCCCGACCGGCGTCGGTTTGCTATACGGTCGTGAGCGCCTGTTGCGGGCCATGCCGCCGTGGCAGGGCGGTGGCGAGATGATTGCGGATGTCGATCTCTACTCCAACCATTTTGCGGATCTGCCGCATAAATTTGAAGCTGGTACCTCGTCGCTCGCGGCCATCGCCGGGCTCGGCGCCTGCCTGGAATTTCTCGGGCAGCAGGATAGGGCGGGCATGGCGCGGCATGAGCAGCAGCTGCTGCACTATATACACGATCGTTTGGGGCAGATTCCAGAGCTGGACCTGCTGAGTACAGCGGACAACAATCTGGGTATTGTCGCTTTCACCCATCCGCGCTGTGCGGCGATTGATCTGATGCAGTGGCTGGACGCGCGCGACATCGCAGTGCGCGTCGGCCACCACTGTGCCCAGCCATTGGTGCGCGCGACTGGCCACAGTGCCACGCTGCGCGCGTCGGTGGCCGCCTACAATACCCGTGACGATGTGGAGAAATTTGTCGCCGCGGTCGCGGATTTTTTTGCGCACCTGGACGATGACGTGGAAGTGCAGAGAGAGGCACACACCGGCACCGAGAGCGCGGATTGGCAGGGGGATGACCTGGGCGCACTGGATATCGGGGCGCTGCGCGCCCAGCGCAATTGGCAGGACCGCTACCGCACCCTGATGGGGTGGGCCAAATCGGTGTCCCGCAAGGATTCGATCCGCCGCGACGAAAATCTGGTGCGGGGTTGTGAGTCCAGTGCCTGGCTGGTGCACCGTTGCGAAAATGGTCTGCACCGATTTGCGCTCGACAGCGACAGCCGCATCGTCAGGGGGCTGGGTGCGCTGCTGCTACTGCGGTTGGATGGGCAGGAAAGTGGTGCGGTGGTACGTGCGGATCTGGAATCCCTGTTTGCAGAGCTGGGACTGGAGCAGCAATTGAGTGAGTCCCGGGCCAACGGCTTTCGAGCGCTGTTGGAGCGAGCCTTTTTATTAATGCAACAACAATGATGGCGCCAGGAGTCGATTGATGTAAGGGCACGTGCTTTCGGGGATTTGCCGGCAATTCCCCTCAGTGAATTCCCTGCACTTGCAGCCAGTGGATTATCGTGGCCGCCAGTGCCCGCGGTTGTTCCAGCGGAATCATGTGACCGCTGTCATCAATAATTTCTAGCGACGCGTTGGGAATCGCATCCACCAGTTCCTGTGCCTCTTGCAGCGAACGCAGTGCATCGTCAGTACTCGCCACCACCAGGGTCGGGCAGCGTATCGACTCTGTCGGAACCCCGGATCTGTCCAGTGCGGACTGCGTCGCCAGGGCGTGGTACCCCAGGCGGTTTCCCATGTGTTTAATGCGGGCGATCAGGTCGGCGTCTGCGGCGCGACGGGGGTGCAGCGAATTCGCGATTGTGCTGTTGCTCAACCCTTTGAATCTGGCCGCGGACAGTGCGTTTACCGCCTGTTGCTTCAACTTCATTTGCTGAGGTGTGTCCTCGCGCAGGGAGCTGGCGACGATTGCCAGTGCTTCGACCCTTTCCGGGAAGTCCGCCGCCAGTTGTCTGGCCACGTATCCGCCCAGCGAGAATCCGATCAGCAGGAAGCGCTGTGGTGAGCGCTCGGCGATATGCCGCGCGATCCCAGCTATGCTTTGTGCCCCGGTGAGCGCACCGGTATACACCGCCCAGTCTTCGGGAAGCTCGCTACTGAACTCGTCCCACAGAGTCTCGTCCAGCATAAAACCGGGTATCAATACTACCGAGCAGGGGCGGCTGTTCACATCGATCTCCGTTCGATCAATTCTTCTGGCGCTGTTTCAGAATCCGCTCTATTGCTTTGCTCGCCGCCACGAAGCCGAACGTGCCGGTTACCATGGTGGCAGCACCGAAACCGCCGCTGCAATCCAGTTTGACACCGTTCTGCATACCGCTTTTTTGCTGGCACACCTGGCCGTCCGGCTGCGGGTACACCATGGGTTCGGTGGAGTAGATCGCATCGATACCGAACTGACGCTTGCTGGACTTCTGGAAATTGTGGAAGCGATACAGGTGTTGTCGCACTTTCGCCAGCATCGGGTCGCTTACCGTGCGTCCGAGGTCGGTGCAGTCGATCGCAGCGGGGTTGGTTTTGCCTCCGGCGGAGCCCACAGTAATCAGGCGGATCTTTCGCGCCTTGCAGTAGGCGATCAGGGCGGCCTTGACCCGGGCGTTATCAAATGCATCCACCACCACATCAATGGGGGTATTTTCCGGGTTGAGCAGCTCGGCAAAATTGTCGCTGGCGATAAAGTCCTCGTGGGTGTGGACTTCAATTTCCGGGTTGATGGCCCGCAGCCGCTCTGCCATCACTTCCACCTTGATCTCACCGATGGTGTCCACCAGTGCATGGATCTGGCGATTGGTGTTGGTGATGCAGATATCGTCCAGGTCGATCAGCGTGATTTTGCCGATGCCGCTGCGCGCCAGTGCTTCCGCGGTCCAGCTGCCGACGCCGCCGATACCGATAACCACCACATGGGCCGCGTGCAGTGCCTCGAGTGCGGTTGTGCCGTAGAGTCGGGCGATGCCGCCAAACCGTTGCAGGTAGGAGTCACTGAGAGACATGGTTTATCCGGGCTGTTTTGCGGGAGATTTCACTGGAGAGCGTACCGGTAGATTTCGTCGTTGGATTCGAGCTGGCTCTACGGTCGCTTGGGCATGGTACGTGGAAGAGTAAGGTGCGGGGCACAGAGTGCGCCCCGCGGTAACCGGATCGCGCCTTAGTGCACGTGGCCGTGGTCGATCTCTGACGGCGTCGCTTCGCGCACGGAAACCACTTCGATGTCGAAGTGCAGTTCCACGCCGGCCAGCGGGTGGTTGCCGTTGATGGTGACCTGGTCGCCATCGATGTCGATGATTTCCACTTCGATCGGGTGACCTTCGGTGCTCTGGGCGCGGAACGCCATACCGACCTGCAGCTCTTCAACTCCGCCAAATGCGTCTTTCGGCAGGGTCTGGATCAGTTCCGGGTTCTGCGGGCCGTAGCCGTCTTCCGGCGCAACCACCACGGTGAATTTGTCGCCGGCGCTCTTATCCAGCATTTCCTTTTCCAGCCCGGAAATAATGTTGCCCACGCCCTGGAGGTATTTCAGCGGTTGGCCACCTTCGGAAGTGTCGATCACGGTACCTTCGGCGTCTTTCAGGGTGTAGTTGATCTCCACCACGCTGTGGTTAGCAATTTTCATTGGCAATCTCTTGTGTCTTGAGAGTGAGTTGTAGCGCTTACCGCTTACGGAAGGAAAGCAAACGGGGGTATAAGGCTGAATGAGCGTGCATTGTATTGGGCGGACCCGGCACTCGCAACTGAGCGGCGGCCTGCACCGCGGTTGCGCCTCGGGAAAGGAGTGTTGAAGTATAAAGGCAGAAGAGGCAGTGCCCCGGTTGCGGGGCTGTGCCGGAGGGGATGGGGTAGGTCAGCAGGCGATCGAGAGGGGTTCTTCACCGCGCCCCAGAAGTTCGCTGGTGGTGCGTACCAATTGGTCACATATTGCCGAGGAAAAGCCCAGCTCGAGGAACCGCGCCTCGAGATATTCGAGCATGGCTTCAAATAGCGCCGGGTTAAGGCCCCGGGCGAGGAAGCTGGCGCGCGCGCTGTAGGTAGGTTCCGGTTCCCCGGCCAGCGCATGGCCCAGAAACTGGGCCTGTCGGCTCTGTTGCTTGTGGTGATCTGCAGAATCTTCAGGCGCCATGTATTTGCCAATGGCCTGATAAAACTCGGCCACGGTCTGGTTGAGAAACTGGCGGCCGCCCAGGCGCGCAAGCAGCCCCTGCGGACAGCTTTGTGCCTTAGGCGCGGTAGTCACGGCCCCCCTGGGGAGGGGCGTTTGGATGGGCAATAACGTGGGCTCGGCGCTCGGCATTGGTGGATTCCCCCTGTGAGACGGTAATCAGTGTGTCGCGGCGGTGTCCGAATGGCCTCGGTTTGTCGATACGCTTTGCCGACACTCTCCCGGTAGATTTTTCCGCCGTTTTGCGGCTTCCGGAGAGGGGCTGGGACTGCCTGTCGCGATATGGGCGGCAAGATTACGGGATGGGGATACCCCTGCCAACGAAATGCCACGAAATTGTCACAGCCTTCCACGGGTTGTACTGCGAGGTTTAATTAGGTGCAAAACCCTGGCGTATATTGCCTCCGGCGGCGGTTTTTGACGGGCCTCTTTGCTTCTCGCTGGCTTCGGTCTAGCCCTAAAGGGTCACTAACGCACTGTGCGGGTGGCGCCGGTGAAAGTGGCACTGTTAGACTTCCCGGTCTCCAGTAATTTCTGCTGCGCAGGACGTAACTCCTGTCTCCAGCGAGCGCTGTTACGTTTGGTTCAATTTTTAGTCGCTTTCGGGCTGCTGTAGCAGTCTTTGGATAACAGAACGAGGCACAAGATGGCTAGTATTTTCACCCGAATCATCAACGGCGAACTGCCGGGGCACTTTGTGTGGCGTGATGACGTCGCCGTGGCGATCATGACCATTGCGCCGGTCAAGCCGGGCCACTGCCTGGTCATTCCGATTGCGGAAGTGGACCACTGGGACGACGTGCCCGCCGAGATCAGCGCGCACCTTTTGGATGTGGCCGGTAAGGTGGCCAAGGCACAGAAGAAGGTCTATTCGCCGAAGCGTGTGGGCGTAATGGTGGCGGGACTGGAAGTGCCCCACACCCACTACCACCTGGTGCCAATTGACGGAATTGCCGAACTGGATTTTGCCTTGCAGCAGCCTGCGGAGCCGGAAGTGCTGGCGGCGGAGGCGGCGAAACTGCGTGCAGCGCTAGTGGAGCTGGGCTACCGCGACAGCGCGGAGTGACAAGGGAAGGGCGGTGGGGTGTCCACGCGAGAAAATTTGCCCACCCCTGCATCCAGATGACTGGGTGGCTGCGTCTCAGTGGCAATCAACAGAAAACAGGTTACCGGCTCATGATTTCCAGAATGTCGATTTTTTCCGCTCTGCTGCTACTGGTGCTGGGTACCAGCGCAGTGCAGGCACAGGATTCCAGTAAAACCTTCCCGTTGGACAGCTTCTCTGCCATCGCGCTCAAAGGTAGTTCTGACCTCAAGGTAGTGCAGGGGAATACCTTTTCCGTAACGGCGCACGGCGAGGAAAAATATCTGCCCTATGCCCGTGCCGAAGTAGATGGGGACGGTAACCTGTCCCTGTGGGTGGAGGCCGACAGCAAGAGCCTGTTCGGTGTGGTTACCGTCAGCACCGAGCCGGAAATCGAGTTTCGTGTCACCCTGCCCGTGGTCAATGCCATTCGTGTGACCGGCTCCGGGGATGCCCAGGCGGACACCCTGGAGAGTGAGAAGCTCGAACTGCGTGTAACCGGTTCCGGTATGATCAAGGTGGATAAAGTGGCGGCGGAGGCGCTCAGCACTGGCGTTACTGGTTCCGGCGACCTGATTCTGGGCACGGTGCTGGCAGTGCACGGCTCCGCGGGGATCACCGGCTCTGGCGACATCCGCATGGACAACTTTATCGGCGAGGACTTCTCTGCCCAGATCAAGGGTTCAGGTGATATGGCTATCGGCGGCAAGGTGGCGAATCTGAATGTCACGGTGATGGGCAGTGGCGATTTCATGGGCAGGGGCCTGAGTGCTACCAATGCCGGCGGCGCGATCATGGGGTCTGGTGATATTGTGTTGAAGCGCCCGGCCAATGAGTCCTTCTCGGTGATGGGATCTGGCGACATTGCCCTGGTGGAGTGATTCGCTCTATTCCCCATAGCATCCCAAAGCGCGGCCACGGCCGCGCTTTTGCTTTGTGTGGGAACATATAGACTTCAAGGGTTGAAACGGTCATGCGGGCCTCCATCTCTGTGCTTTGGTGTTGCAGGTTCCGCGGCGTTACACGCGTGCAAAAGGAGTTTTCATGGGTTCTGCTGACGATCAGCCCGGGGGGGCAAAAGGCCGATTGCGCGCCTTCAAACGACAGTTTCGACAGTTGCGCAAAGAGGCCATGGAGAAGTCCCACTGGGCCGCAGAGCGGCTGCTCGACCGGCGTATCTGTATTGGCATCACCGGCCTCAGCGGTGCCGGAAAATCCACTCTGATTACCAGTCTCATCTACCAGCTCAGTCATCCCGACCGCGCGCAGTTACCCGGCTTTTCCCCCGCATTGAATGGGCGTTTGCAGGGGGCTGAACTGCACCCGGCGATGGACACGGGGCTGCCCCTGTTTGAATACGAGCAGTGCCTGAGGGCCCTGACCACCAACCCGCCGCGCTGGCCGGAATCCACCCGTGATCTTTCGGCTCTCGAGCTACACGTCCACCTCCAGGGGCGTCGCCTCGGGCGCAATTACCGGCAAAAAGTCATCCTCGAGTTCCGCGATTATCCCGGCGAGTGGCTGATGGACCTGCCGCTGTTGCGAATGGATTTCACCACCTGGTGCCGTCACCAGCGAGATCTGCTGGAACAGGAGCCGCGGGCCGGGTTGGCGCCGGCGCTGTTGTCACAGTTACATGGGCTTGCGCCGGATACCACTGCGGATACGCGACAGATCGACAGCCTGTGGCAGAACTACCGGCAGTTCCTGCGCGACTGCCGCAGCGCCCGCAAGCTCAGTTATCTGCAGCCGGGAAGGGCACTTCTCGACAACGAGGAGTACGGTTTTTTCCCCTTGCCCGGAATTGGCCACCGCAGCCAGGCTGACCTGGATGCACTGCCTGAGGACAGTGTGTACAAGGTGTTGGAAGCTCGCTATCGGCAATACGTGGAAGAGCGGGTGACACCATTTGTCGACAGCCACTTCCGTCATCTGGATCGCCAGCTGGTGCTGGTGGATCTGATCAGCACCCTGTTTGCCGGCGAAGAAGCACTCGAAGATATGCGCAAGGCTTTCGGGCAAATCGCCGATACCTTCAGTTACGGCAGCAATGGGCTGTTGCGCAAACTCTGGCGCCCGCGTATCGATCGTTTGGTGTTCGCGGCCACCAAGGTCGACCAGGTGCTGGCGGCGGATCACGACTCGCTACGCCAGCTGCTTGGCCAGCAGTTGCAGCAGGTTTTTTCCGGTGCCCGCCATCGCGGCCTGCCGCTGTTCTGTGAGGCTATTGCCGCGGTGCGCTGCTCCAACGAAAGTGTCCGTGACGGCCGCCGTTTGCTGGTGGGCCACGCCATGGATGGAAGTTATCTCGGGTTCGAAAATGCGGAAATCCTCGCGCACTTGCCACAGGATGGAGAGTGGCAGCACTACAAGGGTGGTTTGCCGCCGCAGCTGCGGCCGCCCATGGGAATTGGGCGCGAAGGTTACATGCCACATATCCGCATGGATGCACTGTTGAATCTGTTGCTGGGAGATAAGGTCTGATGGCTGGCTCAGGTAAAAACTTTTCCGGTGACGAAAATGCGAGCGCCAAACGCGGTGGAAGTGATGAGCCGTCTTTGGCGACCAGGCCGCGACGCCAGACCCGTATTGAAAACCTCGAAGCGGAAGAGCCCTCGACACGGGGACGCGCCAGTACCCGGGTGGAAGCCCTCGCGGATGAACCAGCGCCGTTGCCGCGTTCCATTACCACAGGCGAGTCGCTGCCGGACAAGATCTCGTTTTCCGAACTGCGCCTGCCGGTGTTTCGTTTACGGCTGTGGAAGCCTGCGCTGCTTGCGGCTCTGGCGCTCACATTTGGTGCGGTGTTCTGGGAGCTGCGGCAGTTTTTTTACTGGGCCGCAGACATGCACTGGACCCTAGGGTTGTTGGCCGGAGTAGTGATCGGCGCGCTGGTGCTCACCATGGTGAGTGCGGTGTGGGAGTATTTCCGCGCGGGCCGGCCGCTGCGCAAGCTGCAGAAAACCCAGGAGCTCGCGGCACAGGTGCGAGACAGTCGTGCCACAGACGCGGTCGAGCCGCTCAACCAGCAGCTGAGCGAACTGTTCGCTGGCAAGCCGCAGGGAGCGCTGCTCGCCCGGGTGCAGGACGAGATGCCGGACTACTATGACAACAGCGAACTGTTACGGCACCTTGAGCTGAATTTTTTTGAGGCGCTGGATCAGGAGGCGCTGCGGCGCATTGTCCGCCACGCCACAACCACCGGTGCGCTGGTGGGGTTAAGTCCCTTCACTACGCTGGATGTACTGGTCGCTCTGCGGCAATCGATGCGCATGATTGACGACGTCGCCCAGATATACGGAGTGCGACCGTCGGTGGTCGTACGCTGGCGATTGTTCAAGAAGGTGCTGGCGTTGATTGCCTACAGCGGTGCCAGTGAATATGCGGTAAGTGAGCTCTGGCCGGAACTGGTGGGCGACAGTATGTTGAGCACTGTGTCTGCACGACTGGGGCAGGGCATGGGTGCCAGCCTGTTTATGGCGAGAATTGGGCTTGCCGCCGTCCACAGCTGTCGCCCGATTCCCTTCTCCGAAAAGCAGCGCCCACGGCTGGGGGCGCTCACCAAGCGGATTGCTGTCAGTCTGAAAGAGCGATTGTTGGGGCGCGACCGCAATAATTGGCCCGACACAGCATCCACGATCGGCGACGCGGACAGGATTATTCAGGAAGGTGTTCAGGAGAGTACATCGCCACGCCGCACTCGCGATCAATAATGGCGATAGAAGACAAACTGGCGATAGGCCAATCGGTCTGCAGGGAATGGGTGTAGGAAAGCGTGGATGGAAAAAGGACCGCGAAGCCGGAGTACCCGGTTTGCGCGGTCCCATCAGGTGAGGTTATTGAGCGCTATTAGCGGAACTGCTTTTTCATCAGCATCCGGGTGTGGTGCTGGTCAACCAGTTTCGCCAGGGTATCAAAGCGGCTTTTTACGAACGGGCGAGGATTGTTGTTGCCTGCCGCATCGGGATATTCAACCCCTTCGCGAACCAGTTGCAGCTCTTTGGCCAGCGCGTCTATTGCTTCAAAAATGTCTTTGGTGTTTTTCTCATCGTAAAAAACACGACTGTCTGCGGTGTCTTTCAGGTAAGAGTCACACTCTCCCAGCCATTCCGCGCGTTGATTCAGAAAGTTGATGGTGTTGCGGATGCCGCCCTTGTACTCGGGTTTGAAGTTTTCATTGATGTATTTCCCCAGGCTACGCATACCTGAATCCACGAACTGTTCGACCACGCTTTCGCAATAGGCATTGTCGAGATATGCCGGGTGAGAGCTGGCCGCATTGGCTTTGACCGCCGTGAAAAAACAGGCAACCACTGTGGCGAACAGCGGTATCAGCTTGCGGGTGAGAGTGGAGTGAAAAAATGACAGTGTCTTGGTGGCGTCTGGCGTGTTCATTGTTGAATGCCCTACTGTTGTTTTAGCTATCAGGCTTGTTATTGTGATAAGCGTCACATGAATATCGAAACGCCAGTCTTATGTCAACGAGTTTTAAGTATGATTTGTCGCTTATGTGCCAATTGTGGACTAGTGCGCGTTTCCCTGTACTGATCAGGTGTGTTTAACCTGACAATAGTGTGGATCGGCAACCGTGTAGCAAGTACAGATGGCGGCATGAGTAGAGTGAAAGGAGTAAGTTTTGTCTGAGTTTGATTTTGACCTTTTTGTGATTGGTGCAGGTTCCGGTGGTGTACGCGCTGCCCGCATGGCTGCGGCTGCTGGAATGCGCGTGGCAGTGGCGGAAGACCGCTACATGGGCGGCACCTGTGTCAACGTGGGTTGTGTTCCGAAAAAACTGTTCGTTTACGCCAGTGCCTATCGGGAAGCGTTCGAAGATGCGGAAGCCTACGGTTGGGAAGGTCAAAAAGATGCGCGCTTCGTGTGGGCGACTCTGCGGGATAATAATGCGAAAGAGGTCACCCGCCTCAATGGCATATATCGCAATCTGCTTGCCAATGCCGGCGTACATATTATCGATGGCAGGGCGCGCCTGACCGGGCGACAACAGGTAAATGTGGGGGAAGACAGCTATACCGCAGAACGCATCCTGGTAGCCACAGGCGGCTGGCCGTTTGTGCCGGATTTTCCGGGTAGTGAATACGCCATCACCTCGAATGAAATTTTTTCCCTGGAGGTGTTCCCGCGCCGGATGCTGGTAGTTGGCGGTGGTTATATTGCCGTGGAGTTTGCGGGTATTTTCGCTGGCCTTGGCGCGGAAACCCACTTGTCATATCGCCGGGAATTGTTTTTGCGCGGTTTCGACAATGATGTGCGTACATTCGTCCGTGATGAAATGGTTAAAAAGGATGTCTGCCTCCATTTTAACCACCAGGTGCAGTCCATAGAAAAACTCGAAGGCGGAGCCCTGCGGGTGACCGGTAGCGACGGCGATGTTTTGGAGGTGGATGCGGTGCTCTACGCCACTGGACGCCACCCCAATACCCGGGGGTTGGGGCTCGACAAGTTGGGGGTGGTAGTCCACAAAGACGGCACTATTGGGGTGGACGACAATTTTCGCAGCAGCGTAACTTCCATTTACGCACTGGGGGATGTCACCGGCGGCCCGGAGCTCACCCCGGTTGCGCTTGCGGAGGCCATGGCACTGGTCAAGCACTGGCAGAGCGGGAAAACGGCGGAAATCGATTACAACAACATTCCGACGGCGGTGTTCTGTCAGCCAAATATCGGCACCGTGGGGCTGACCGAGGAGGAGGCTCGTCAGGCGGGCATCTCGGTTGTCATTTATAAATCAGACTTCCGCGCCATGCGTCACTCGGTGAGTGGGCGAGACGAGCGTACGTTGATGAAGCTGATTGTCGACAAGGAAAGCGACAGGGTGATTGGCGTGCATATGGTGGGGGCTGATGCGGGTGAAATCATTCAGGGCATGGCTGTGGCAATGAAAGCCGGCGCAACCAAGGCAGTATTCGATCAGACCATCGGCATCCATCCTACTGCTGCAGAGGAGTTTGTCACTATGCGAACGGCAGTGCCGGAGTAATATCGGTTGGGGGGCGCCGAGTTTTCAGCGCATGTCGGATATATATAAAAGCTGTGCCGGAAACCAATCCGGCACAGCTTTTTCATTTTTTACGCTCCTTGCCCATGTCGGGCAGTGAGTGAATGCCGGCGCTTCTTCTTCCTCAGCGACAGGCTGCTTGGCGGCTGCCCTTTAGCCCGTCTCCATCAGTTAGAGGCGCAACAGGTAAATTTTTAGTTCCCCCTCGGGTTGCCATATTCGGTTGGTCACGATACCGCGATTGGCGGCAAAATTAGTCGGTCTCGATATCTGGCGCCGATACCGATATCTGGTGTCGGCGGGTTTTACGGCGGTCTCCGCGTTCTTTCAGGCAGCGCTCCGCGGAGTCAAAGGCACCATTGACCGCGCGATGAATAGAATCGCTTTCGTTGGTAATGGTGACGGGGTTACCGCTCAGGGCAAGCTCAACGGAAGCTCGGTACTGCTTTCCTTTGTGCTTGTGATGATGGGGGGCTTCAAGGACCACACGGCTTCGTATGATGTCGCCACAATAACGTTCCAGCTTGTGCAGTTTTTTGGATACGGTGTCTGCCAGGGCGGCTGACTTGTCGATATCGCGGAACACAATGTTATCGTAAGGCGCTGATTTCATGGGCACATACCTCCGGTTATAAAGGACCTATGCAGGCCGCATACGCGGTTTGCTGAAAGAAGGTAGGGCGCCCTGTAGGGAGTCTGTTCAGCGTGAAAATCGGGTCACCGGAGATCGCAGTTCGATTGTTGCCAGGTTGGCAACCTAGGGTGTTTTGCGCTCGGGCCGGTTTTCATGCCGGATCAGGATTATCTCCCTGTAGGTCATAATGCGATTCTCAGAAAAAAAATCAAGCTCTCGAATCAATAAAATGTCACAAATATTTGTTAGTCCGCAGGAACTTTTTCAGTCACCTGAAAAGTCGTGATTTGCGGCACAAGTCACTGCGTGTCAAGCAATCCCGTTGGCACGGTCATTGCTGCGTATATTTGTCTGGGGTACATTGTCACGCCTCGTATGGGGCATTTAGTGTGCCGGTTTTGCAGGGTGTTATCCGCTTCCCGATGCAAGTCCGGACACTTTCCGCGATAAGCGCACGCGCGCCTCTGCGTATCCTGAAGTAAAAATTCAAACAACGGACTTTTGACTATGGCGGTAAACCGTGGTTGCTCGCTGATTTTTGCGGGCTTTGTGGGGGTAATGGGATGGTGCGCAACGGTGCAGGGGGAGTCTTCACTGACCGTTGAGCAAAACAAACTTGCACGCATGGAGCAATCTCTGGAAAACCGGCTGGTAGAGCTGGAAGATGTAGAGAATGAAATGCTCGGCTACGACTACAAGTTGAAGCGTGCGCAGGAGTCCCTGGGTCAGGCCCGTACGCATTACGAACAAACGTTGAAAGAGCTCAAGGCGGCGGAGCGTGAGCACAAGCAGACCCCCAGCACTGATACCGAGCGCGCCCTCAACAAGGCGCGCCATGCGCACTCCATGGCGGAGCGTGGCGTCGACAGTCGCAACCGCAGGGTAGAGTTCATCCAAACCACCTTTGGTGATCTCGAAACGCGTATGAAGTCTTCGCAGGCATCTGTTGCGGACAACAAAGTGCGCCTGGCCCAGCAGCAGGCGCTCGTCGACAAGCTGGTGAAGGCCATGCTGGTGCAGGCGGAGAACCAGAGTAGGGCGCAAGCGAAAGCGGCGAGCGAGCGCAAGGCCGTCGAGCCGGCAGTGCCGGTGGGCAAGCCGGAAATTGCCGCACCCAGCGTGGCGTCGCTGACACCGGCAGCGCCGCAGCTGGAATCGCCAGAGCCCACCCCGATGGTCGCCGAGCCGCAGGCGCCGGCAGTCGTGCAGCGTGAGATAGACCCCGAGTTGCTTGCCTTTGCGCGCAGTGAGCAGGAGCGGCTCGAAAAGGTTTTAAGTGAGCTTGAAGATGAAGACGACAGTGGCAGGCAGACCTTCCGCAACCTGTCTCTGCGCCCGTCTGGTGGCGAGGCCATTGATTTCGAGTTCCTGGGACGAAATCAGTACCGCCTGGTAGCACCGGTGAGTGCCGGTCGCCAGACATATAAAATCAACTCCTGGCGGTTCCGCCGCACCATCCCTGCAGAAGATGAGGGGGTGCGCTACGTGTTTATTTTTGATGCGCGCAGGCTGTCCCGTCCGCGGCTGGTGATGTACCCGGAGTACGTTTTGTCGCAGCTCGACTAACCAGTCGAAATTTACTGTAGAACAAGCCCCCAAAAAAGCCCGCTTTGCGGGCTTTTTTGTTTGTGCCGGTTTTTGTGCCTGTGGGCTCCAGTTACTCCTGTGGCTGACCCTCGAGGTGTAGTGATAGCAGCGGACGGTACTGGCTACCGCCGGGAGCGAGCAGGCTATGGTACAGGGTGAGATTGTCCAGCCTGCAAGTGAAGGCGGTGGCGAGAGGTTGCGGTAGCGTAAAACCGGACCGGCTTCTCGCCAGTGTGAAGTGTGGGCGAAAGGTCTTGCGCTCGGGCTGCTTGCCGATTGCTCGCATCAGGGTGCAGCACTGTTGCTGCAACTCGGTGAGTTGCGGGTTGGGCAGCAGCTCTGCCGCCAGTAGTTTTGCGCGAATTTTAGGGAAGGGGTGAGTGCTGACAATCTCCCCGTGGCAGGGGGGCGCGACAGAGGCGATTTGCCGCAGGCAATGTTCAATCGTGTGCAGGTGTTCGGCGTTTGTTTCGCCGAGAAAGGCCAGGGTGAGATGGCGATTGGCGCTGCTGACCCAACGGGAGCTGCGCGGTAAACCCTGTCGTTCGAGATGCTCGCACGTGGCGTCTAGAAACCGCTGCGTAGCACGGTCCGGTGCTATTCCAATAAACAGGCGCAACGGCTGGTCATTGCCTGAGGGAATCACGTCCGTGATTTTATTGGTTTTAAAAATTTGCATCTTTTTTGTTTGGCACCCTTGAAGCCGGGGAGGATGGCCGCATATCTGAGATTAAGGGCGGCAGGCTCGACAGAGGTGCCTCCCGGGATGTCCGCTACTTCGTGAATACTTGTGAGTATTGTTAGCGATACGCGGATTTGATTGTCTGGTATCAGTGGTACAGACGTTTTTCACAGCTTACATGAATGATCCAATTGATGGGTCCATGAATAGCTACAAATATTGCTCTGAATTGAGGATATGATAATGCGTAATTTAGATCTCTCCCCGCTTTACCGTTCTGCCATCGGCTTTGATCGTCTGGCTTCAGTGCTGGATTCCATGTCGGCTTCCGAGCAGAACCAACCAGCGTATCCCCCCTACAACATCGAGCTGACCGGGGAAAACGCATACCGAATTTCCATGGCCGTTGCGGGCTTCGATCAGTCTGAGCTGGATATCCATATGGAACAGAATCGATTGATCGTCAGTGGCAAAAAAGCCGCGGAAGAGAGTGGTCGCAATTTCCTACACCGCGGAATTGCCGCGCGCAATTTTGAACGTCGTTTCCAGATCGCCGATCACGTTAGAGTGACCGGAGCGCAGCTGGCTAACGGGCTGTTGCATATTGACCTGGTACGGGAAATTCCCGAGGCGATGAAGCCGCGCAAGATTGAGATTTCCAGTGGCAATTTGCTGCAGTCGGAAAAGGCCGCGAATGTGGATGTTTCGGAAACATCTACCCGGGGAAGTTCTCAGAGTGAACAAGCCGCCTGAATGTGAGCGGCTCTCCCCTGAATGGCGGCGGATCTGAATCCGCCGTCCCTTCCTGTCCACTGTGCCGCCATCCGGCGGCACACTTCTATCATCGCGACAAGCTTCGGGCGTATTACCAGTGCGCGGAATGCGCGCTGGTTTTCGTTCCGCCGGAATTTCATCTCTCCCCCAGCGCCGAAAAAGCCTATTACGATCTCCACGAAAACAGCATGAATGACGAGGGGTACCAGCGCTTTCTGAATCGCTGTGCCGAACCATTGCTGGAGAGGCTTCCACCGGCGGCCAGTGGCCTGGATTTTGGCTGTGGACCTGCGCCATTACTGGCGCGCCTGCTGGAGCAGGCGGGCCATGCCATGGCGACCTACGATCTGTATTACCAGCCGGATTCCACGGTGCTGCATAGCCAGTTTGATTTTATTGTCAGTACCGAAGTAGTTGAGCATCTGGCGGATCCACTACGAGTGTTGCAGATGTTGTGGCACCGCATTGAACCGGGCGGTCTGCTGGCATTGATGACCAAGCTGGTGGCCAGTCCCGAACGGTTTGCGAACTGGCACTATATCCGCGACCCCACGCACATTGTTTTTTTCAGTGAGCAAACATTTCAATGGCTGGCGCAGTATCTTCAGGCAGAGTTGGAGATCTGTGCGCCGGATGTGATTTTCCTGAAAAAGCAGTGATTTTCCCGCTTGAGCAAAGATGGGTCAGGTGTTGACGCGGAACAGCTTGGCGCGCACGGTGGTGCGATACTCGCTGGGTGTGGTCGAAAGGAATTTTTTGAACAGCGCGGTGAAGTGCCCCATATCCTGATAGCCGACCTTTTCCGCGATTTCATTGACGGAAAGATTGGTGGACTGGAGCAGTTCCCGCGCCATATCCACGCGGACATTCTGCAGGTATTGCAGTGGCGTCTGCCCGGTGGCGAGTTTGAAGCGGCGGTTGAAAGAGCGCACGCTCATATCGAAAAATTTAGCCACCTCGCTCAGTTTTACATCTTCGCTGCAGTGCTGTTTCAGCCAGGTCTGCGCCTGCACGATATCCTCATCCGGGTGCAAGTGTACTGCGCCCTCGGAATAGGCAATTTCTTCGAACGGGCGGCGGATTTCGTGGGAAAAATTGCGCTCCACGTGGCTGGCAATGGCGGGGCCGTAGAGCTGCCGAATCAGATGCACGGTTACATCCGCCAGCGCGTTGACACTGGCAGCACAGAACAACTTGTCGGCCTGGGTGATGAAGTATTGCCGCTTGAGCCTGACGTCGGGGTAGTTCGCGGCGAACTGTTCAAAATAATGCCAGTGGGTTGTGGCGGGTTTGCCATCCAGCAGTCCGGCTTCCGCGAGAAAGCACACGCCGGTGCCCACGGCACTGATCGCCGCACCGCGCGCTGCCTGCTGTTTCAGCCAGTCCAGCAAAGCACCGCTACGTCGCAGGGCGGGGCGAGGGTTTCGCCACAGTGCCGGCAGGTAAATGATGTCGCTGTCTGGCGCATCGACCAATGCCACATCTGGCGTCAGCTGGAATCCGGAGCTCGTCTGGACCGGTTTGCCGTCGATACTGGCTGTGACCAGCTTTAGCGGATTTTTTTCGCCCTCTGCTCGCGCGCGGCTGTCGGCTCCCCGCAACATTTCCAGCGGCAACATGGTGCCGGTGGAAAGCATTTGATCGACGAGCATGAATGTGACAGTTGGCATGGGTAACTCTCTGGGAAGGGGCATCCGTTGTGCGGTCAACGGCGGCGCGCTTTTGGCGGCGCCTGTGGGGATTGGCCAGATGCTCAAATTTGCTGGCCAGTATGCCCATAACTAGGCCGAATCGCCAGCACCTAAACTGGCCCACCATCGAATCTGCTGGGGCAGTTTCGACTCGTTTGTTCGAATCAGGCAGGAGGTCAGGATGCAGCGCCTACCCGTAATCACCGCATTTGGGGGCTTTAACCCCGCTGGTCGCAGTTCATTTCACCGTGGCTACAAGCGTATGGTGCTGGACCGTCTTGGCGCAGCGGAGCGCACCGACATATTGTCTGATCTCGCCGCCCTGATGGGGCTGCGCACCGGCGAGGCTGCCAGTGGCCCGCTGAGCGCCGAGCTTGAGCAGCGGGTGCTTCAGGGCACTCTGGTGCGAGAGCTGGAGTCGCGTTACTACGATTATCGCCAGTGTCACTTTCACCAGCCAGCGGAGTTGCGCAGCGAAGGTGGATTCACCTTTGATATGTCTGCCCGCCAGCTGCCATCGCCGCTGCCGGAAGGGTGGAGTGTAGAGCCCCTGGACAACGGTCGGGTACGAATTCGCACGGCGGAGCTTTCCGTCATGCTCGACAGCTACCGCGAAATCTCGGTTGCGTCCGCCGGGCAGTTGCCCACCGGATTTGAGCCGGGGGACCAGTATAATTCCCGCTTCCACCCGCGCGGTCTGCAGCTCGCGATTCTCGGCGCCTCTGACGCCATTCAGTCATTGGGGATCGATTGGGATCTGGTGGCCGCAAAGGCGGGTCCGGACAAAATTTCTGTCTATGCCAGTTCCGCAATGAGCCAGTTGGATCCCAATGGCAATGGCGGCTTACTGCAATCGCGTCTGCGCGGAGGGCGTGTAAGCTCAAAGCAGTTGGCACTGGGTTTGACCAGCATGCCCGCGGACTTCGTCAATGCCTATGTGCTCGGCAGTGTCGGTACCACCGGTGCGGTGGCCGGCGCTTGCGCAACCTATCTCTATAATCTGCGCGCCGCAGTGGAGGATATTCGCTGTGGTCGTGCTCGGGTCGCGGTGGTTGGCGCTGCGGAAGCGCCACTGGTACCGGAAGTCGTGGATGGCTACGCAACCATGGGTGCGCTCGCCAACCTGGAGGGGCTGCGCAAAATCTTTGGTGATGAAATTGATTTTCGCCGTGCCAGCCGGCCCTTCGGTGACAACTGCGGTTTTACCCTTGGGGAAGGCAGCCAGTGGGCGGTGTTGATGGATGACGAACTGGCGCTGGAGCTGGGAGCGCCCATTCACGGTGCGGTAGCCAACGTTTTCGTCAACGCCGATGGTCCCAAAAAATCCATTTCCGCGCCAGGCCCAGGTAATTACCTGACTGTTGCGCGCGCCATGTCGGAAGTGCGTGCGATTCTTGGTGAAGAGAGTCTGCGCCAGCGCAGCTTCGTACAGGCACACGGTTCCAGTACACCGCAGAACCGGGTAACGGAATCCGCGATTTTTGATCGCCTCGCCGGTGCATTCGGCATCCAAGACTGGCCGGTATGCGCGGTGAAGGCATTTGTCGGACACACCGTTGCCGCTGCCAGTGGTGATCAGCTGATCTCCAGTCTGGGTATTTTCGACCGCGGCATTCTCCCGGGTATCACCACCATCGATCGGGTAGCGGATGATGTTTATCACCAGCACCTGTCCCTCTCCCTCGCGCACGTGGAGCGGGATCCGGCATCTCTTGATGTGGCGTTCCTCAACTCCAAGGGCTTCGGTGGTAACAATGCCACCGCGAGTGTTCTTGCGCCGCATATTGCGCAAAAAATGCTGGCTAAACGGCATGGGGACCGCGCACTCACGGAGTATCGCAAGCGCAACGAAGCGGTTGTTGAGCGTGCGGCAGCCTATGACGCCCGTGCCAGTCGCGGCGATTTGGATGCGATTTATCGTTTCGGTGAAGGTCTGATCGATGAGGAGGGTATCGCCCTGGACGGTCATTCCATGAAGTTGCCCGGTATTCCGGGTGAAGTATCCCTGCCGATGGAAAATCCTTTCGCGGATATGGTCTGAATCCGCCAAGCCAGATATGTATTGAGCCCGCCGTTTTGGTGGGTTCAATACATTTTCTGGCACGCCTTTCGGAGCTCGCTCCAATTTTCGACACTCGTTCGACCAAAAGCGTGCTGGTTCTTCTTGCGACGATTCGGTCATATTTTGAACTAAATGTCCCGTTCACCACAATTCACGCACTAATCAGGACAGTGGATATGGCGGAAATGGTATTCAAACGGACGTTTGAATCTGGCTATACTTGCTCGCGTTGACTGATATTGGGATGCGCGTCATTGGCTGGTTGCAGTTATGTCGTACTCTCGACGGACGCTGAGTCCGGTTTCAGTCTTGCACAACCCCGACCCCCGGACCGGCTCATCCAACCGGGTGAAATTTCGGTCACCAATCAATGAGGTCAATAATGTTATTTAGTGGCAAAGCGCTATCCGTGCAGATGCTGGACAACGGCATCGCGGAACTGAAGTTCGATCTGGAAGGCGAGTCCGTCAACAAGTTCAATCGTCTTACCGTGGCGGAGTTTTCCGACGCACTGGATGCGATTGAAAAGGCTGGCGACATCAAGGGCCTGCTGCTGACCAGCGGCAAAAGTGTATTTATCGTCGGTGCTGATATTACCGAGTTTGGCGGTGCGTTTTCCGCCGGCGCGGAAGGTATCGCCGACCTGATGAACAAAAACAACGAAAACATCAATCGCCTGGAAGATCTGCCGTTCCCGACCGCGGTCGCGATCAATGGCTTTGCGCTGGGTGGCGGTTTTGAAGTCTGCCTGGGTTGTGATTTCCGGGTGATGGGCGAGCAGGCGAAAGTCGGCCTGCCGGAAGTGAAGTTGGGACTGATCCCGGGCTGGGGCGGCACCGTTCGCCTGCCGCGCGTGGTGGGTGTGGACGTCGCCGCCGAGTGGATTGCCGCCGGCAAAGAGCAGCGCCCCGATGCAGCGCTCACCGCTCACGCGGTTGATGCGGTAGTGCCGACAGAAAGGCTGAAAGACGCAGCGCTGAAACTGCTCGGTCGCGCCATCTCCGGCGAGCTGGATTACACGGCGCGTCGCGAAGTCAAGAAATCCCCAATCCCGCTGAATGACACCGAAGCGCTGATGGCGTTCTTCACCACCAAGGCGTTCGTGGGCCAGCAGGCGGGGCGCAACTATCCCTCCCCGGTCAATGCAGTAACTTCTATTGAGCAGGGTTACAAGCTGGGTCGCGATGAAGCGCTCAAAATCGAGCAGCAGCAGTTTATCGCCAGTGCGCAGACCGAAACCGCAAAATCCCTGGTCGGCCTGTTCCTGAAAGATCAGCTGGTAGGAAAAGTTGCCAAGGGCTGGGAAAAGAAAGCCGACAAGAAAATCGAGCGCGCCGCCGTATTGGGCGCGGGCATCATGGGGGGTGGTATCGCCTACCAGTCCGCCTACAAAGGCACCGCGATCAAGATGAAGGACATCAACCAGGCTGGTATCGACCTCGGCCTGAAAGAGGCTAACAAGCTGCTGTCCAAAATGGTTGAGCGCGGTCGCATGAGTGCGCACCAAATGGGCGAAGTGCTCAACCGTATCGAACCGACCCTGAGCTACGATGGTTTCGACAATATCGACGTCGTGGTTGAAGCCGTGGTGGAAAACCCGAAGGTAAAACACGCTGTTTTGAAAGAAGTTGAGGGCAAGGTCTCTGAAGATACCGTGATCGCCTCCAACACTTCGACCATTTCCATCGATAGCCTGGCGGAGCCGCTTTCCCGTCCGGAAAATTTCCTCGGTATGCACTTCTTCAACCCGGTACACAAAATGCCGCTGGTGGAAGTGATCCGCGGTGAGAAAACCTCGGAAAAAGCGGTTGCTCGAGTTGTGGCCTATGCCAACAAAATGGGCAAAAAGGCGATTGTTGTGCGCGACTGCCCCGGATTCCTGGTGAACCGCGTACTGTTCCCTTACTTTGCCGGTTTCGCCATGCTGGTGCGCGATGGCGCTGACTTCCAGCAGGTCGACAAGGTGATGGAGCGCTGGGGCTGGCCGATGGGCCCGGCTTACCTGATGGATGTGGTCGGTATCGACACCGGCGTACATGCGGAAAAAGTGATGGCAGAAGGCTTCCCCGAGCGTATGGGCAAAACCTTTACTGCCGCTTCTGATGTTATGTACGAAGCTGGTCGCTACGGCCAGAAAAATGGCAAGGGCTTCTACGTTTACGAAGAAGACAAAAAAGGCCGTCCGAAAAAAGTGGCCTCGGAAGAAACCTACGAACTGCTCAAGCCGCACGTGGCTGACCGTCGTGAATTTGAAAACGATGAGATCGTTGCGCGCATGATGGTGCCGATGGCGACCGAGCTGGCTCGTTGTCTGGAAGAGGGTATCGTTGACTCCCCGGCAGAGGCAGATATGGCCCTTATCTACGGTATCGGCTTCCCGCCCTTCCGCGGTGGTATTTTTGCCTGGCTGGACAGCATCGGCCTGGATAACTTCGTGAAGATGGCTGAGCAATACAGCGATCTGGGTGAGCTGTACAAGCCCACCGAAGGTATGCGCGAAATGGCTGCCAATGGCAAAACCTACTACGGCGACAAGTAAGGAGAGTTTCCATGAGTCTGAATCCTAGAGATGCCGTAATTGTCGACTATGCGCGTACCGCCATGGGCCGATCCAAGAACGGTGTATACCGCAACGTGCGTGCGGATGA
The DNA here is from genome assembly GCF_036563125.1 of Microbulbifer sp. Classification (GTDB taxonomy): domain Bacteria; phylum Pseudomonadota; class Gammaproteobacteria; order Pseudomonadales; family Cellvibrionaceae; genus Microbulbifer. Next base: position 35,284 of record NZ_DATCMV010000135.1, on the reverse strand, counting down.
CATGTCGGCAGAGCTGCTGCGAAAGTTCCTGCAGCGCAACGACAAACTTGACCCGAAAGAAATCGATGACGTGATCTGGGGCTGTGTAATGCAGCGTGATGAGCAGGGCTTCAACGTGGCGCGTATGATCGTGCTGCGCGCAGGCCTGCCGCACACCGTTCCGGCGCAGACCGTAAACCGCCTGTGCGGTTCTTCCATGTCTTCCCTGCACACTGCGGCGGCCAATATCCAGGCTGGCGTAGGTGATGTATATGTGGTCGGCGGTGTCGAACATATGGGTCACCTGAACATGATGGAACATGTGAGCCCGAACCCGATGCTTGGCCGCTATATGGCAAAGGCCGCGGGTTCCATGGGGATGACCGCGGAATATCTGGCGATGATGCATGGCATCCAGCGCCAACAGATGGACGAGTTCGGTGCGCGCTCACACCAGTGCGCTGCGAAAGCAACGGAAGAGGGTAAATTCGCCCGCGAAATCATTGCGATCGAAGGTCACGATGATGACGGTGTGCCGGTGCTGGTAGAAAAAGACCAGACCATTCGTCCGGAAACCACGGTAGAGGCGCTCGCACAACTGAGACCGGCGTTCGACCCGAAGCACGGGCAGGTGACCGCGGGAACTTCCTCGCAGATTACCGATGGTGCGTCTGTCATGCTGGTGATGTCTGCCGAGCGTGCCCAGGCCCTCGGTCTCACGCCCATCGCGAAAGTACGTGAAATGGCGCTTGCGGGTGTGGATCCGTCCATCATGGGATACGGCCCTGTGCCTTCCACCAAGAAAGCGCTCAAGCGCGCCGGGCTTACCATTGAAGATATCGACAAGGTCGAGCTGAACGAGGCCTTTGCGGCTCAGGCATTGCCGGTGCTGAAGGATCTCAACCTGCTCGACGCTATGGACGACAAGGTGAACCTGTACGGTGGTGCTATCGCGCTGGGTCACCCCTTCGGCTGTTCCGGTGTGCGCATCACCGGCACACTGCTGACGGTCATGCAAAATGAGGGTGGCAATCTCGGTGTTTCGACCATGTGTATCGGTCTGGGGCAGGGGATCACCACCATCGTTGAAAGGGTCTGATCGTCCCTTGAAGCCAAATAAGAGGGGCGCCATTTGGCGCCCCTCTTATTTGCTTGAGCGCAAAATACTGCGAGGTTCCAATTTGGCTCCGCTGCATTGTGCGTTTGCCCGAATTAGTCGCAAAAGTGACTGAAAGAGTGTCTGGTAGCGGGCATCTGTTGAAGCCCTGTGTTCGCTGTGGCACAATCTGCTCCCCTTGTTGCGAGCCAGCTGGGTTTTTCGTCAAAAACTCATGCAAATCAAGAAGTTAGCGGCGAGGGGAAAGTTGGGGACGTGGTGGAATTGGTAGACACGCCAGGTTTAGGTTCTGGTGCCGCAAGGTGTGGGAGTTCAAGTCTCCCCGTCCCCACCAACAAGATTTACACAGTCCGTGCCGTGAGCGCTGTTCTTCCTGCAGTAGGGGGAAAGAGTGGTGGCGCGGACTGTTTGTATTTGGCGGCCGGTTTATCGGCGCTACGCTAATCGCTGGTGCTGGGATGCGTTTCCTTCAGCCCGGCATCTGTGAAGAGAAGAGTCTCACGAGGAATAACATGCAGGTTTCCATCGAAACAACTTCCGGTCTGGAACGTCGCTTAACGGTCAACTTGCCGGCAGAGGTCGTTGATAAGGAAGTGGACAAGCGCCTTCAGCAGGCAGCCAAAACCGTTCGTATCAACGGTTTCCGCAAGGGCAAAGTGCCGCTGAAAGTCGTGCGTCAGCGTTTTGGTGATGGCGTCCGTCAGGAAGTCCTGGGTGAGGTAATGAGCCGCTCTTTCTACGAAGCGGTTCAGAAAGAGCAGGTCAAGCCGGCCGGTCAGCCCAGCATTGAAGCCAAGAGCATCGCTCCCGGTGAAAATCTGGAATACGTAGCGACTTTTGAGGTTTACCCGGAAGTTGCTCTGGCCGATCTGGCGGAAGTTTCCATCGAACGCCCGGTTGCCGAAGTGACCGACGCGGATGTCGACAACATGATCGACGTACTGCGCAAGCAGCAGTCCGGCTGGAAGGAAACCAAGCGCAAGGCCCAGAAGGGTGATCGCGTAACCATCGACTTCGTTGGTCGTAAAGACGGTGAAGAATTCGAAGGTGGTAAAGCGGAAGGCCAGCGTCTGGTGCTGGGCTCTGGCAACATGATCCCCGGTTTCGAAGACGGCATCATTGGCATGAAGCCCGGTGAAGAAAAAGAAGTGGAAGTAACCTTCCCGGAAGAGTACCACGCAGAAAACCTGCGCGGTGCCAAGGCGGTGTTCACCATCAAGGTAACCGACTCCGAGAAGCCGGAGCTGCCTGAACTGAACGACGAATTCTTCGCTGCTTACGGTGTGGATGCCGGTGGTGAAGAGAAGTTCCGCGAAGAGGTTCGCAGCAACATGCAGCGTGAGCTGAAAAATGCTGCTCTGAACAAGGTCAAGACTCAGGTCATGGACCAGCTGTTTGACAAGCACCAGGTAGAAATTCCTGCTGCTCTGGTAAAAAGCGAAGTCAATACCCTGCGCGGCCAGATGATTCAGCAGTTTGGTGGTCAGATCAAACCGCAGGACGCTGCCAGAATGCTGCCGGACACCATGTTTGAAGATCAGGCCAAGCGTCGCGTGGTTCTGGGTCTGGTGGTAGGTGAAATCGTTAAGCAGAACAAGATTGCTGTGGATGGCGATCGCGTAAAAGCCAAGGTTGAAGAACTGGCTTCTACCTATCAGCAGCCGGAAGAGGTGGTTGACTACTACTTCAACAACCGCGAGCTGCTGGCTGGTGTTGAGTCTGTAGTGCTCGAAGATCAGGTAGTTGATTTTGTGCTGGACAAGGCCAAGGTTAGCGAGGTGGAAAGCACTTACGACGACGTAATCAAGCCGCAGAAGCAGGCGTAAGATTGCGAAAAAACGGCCACCTCTAGGTGGCCGTTTTTTCTTCTGCACTTTATCCGCACGTAATACTTTTCTGAGATTTTTGCCTGCGAGTCTTCAAGCATCTTTCCATCGCCTTTTATGCCTATCCCTGGTTCCCGTGGGGCGCCGACTTTGTCTTTCACCCCAGCTGGCTTTATCGTCGCCGAGCAGTTAAGCTCAGGTTGACCCGATTTTCTGAAAGTTGTGCCTTTATTGAGCAGGCAAGCTATCAGTCCGCCTAATACGCCGAAAAAGGAAGCATCGTATCCATGGCTTATTTTGATTACCCCGCTAAATCCAATGACATTATGGCTGCCAGTGGTCTGGTTCCGATTGTGGTGGAGCAGACCGCGAGAGGGGAGCGCTCTTTCGATATTTATTCCCGGCTGCTGAAGGAGCGGGTGATTTTTCTGGTGGGCCCGGTTGAAGACCACATGGCCAACCTGGTGGTGGCACAGTTGCTGTTCCTGGAAGCGGAAAACCCGGACAAGGACATTCATCTGTACATCAACTCGCCAGGTGGTTCCGTCACCGCCGGCATGTCAATTTACGACACTATGCAGTTCATCAAGCCGGACGTCAGCACCATGTGCATTGGTCAGGCTTGTAGCATGGGCGCATTTTTGCTCAATGCTGGTGCCAAGGGTAAGCGCTTTGCGACCCCGAACTCCCGTGTGATGATTCACCAGCCGAGTGGTGGTGCTCAGGGGCAAGCGTCAGATATCCACATACATGCTCAGGAGATCCTGAAAATTCGCAAGCGTCTGAATGAGTTGATGGCGCATCATGCGGATCGCAGTTTGGCGGATATCGAGCGCGATACCGAGCGCGACCATTTCATGAGTGCGGATGAAGCCAAAGAGTATGGTCTGGTAGATGACGTACTTGCCCGTCGGCAAATGCCACTTAAGTGACGCCTCTCTTCACTTGAGTTGATATTAAATGCCTATGGATCGGTGGGGCAGCGTAGAACTGTCCTACCGATTTTGGCAGTGTTAGAACATCCTTTGGGCGCGATTCGCCGGGACTTGCGGTAAGGATAAAAAACTTGAAAATCCTGCCAAAAGGCCGCATCTTGGTTATGAACCCTATTTGCCACCGCATTTCGGCTGGCTGCCCAGACCACGGAGTACATAGATGACTGATAAGAACAGCGGAGACGACAACGGCAAACTCCTTTACTGTTCCTTCTGTGGCAAAAGCCAGCAGGAAGTACGTAAACTTATCGCGGGTCCATCTGTTTACATTTGCGATGAATGTGTTGAACTCTGCACGGATATTATCCGTGAAGAGGTTCAGGAAGCCGTAGATGGTGACGATTCCCGTCTGCCTACTCCCCAGGAAATTACCGAAATTCTCGATCAGTATGTGATCGGGCAAACCCGCGCCAAAAAGGTGCTGGCGGTTGCGGTGTACAACCACTATAAGCGTTTGCGCACTACCAAGAGTGTGAAGGGCAAGGAAGATGTTGAACTGGGTAAGTCCAACATTCTGCTGGTTGGTCCTACCGGCAGTGGTAAAACCCTGCTCGCGGAAACCCTCGCGCGACTGCTGAACGTACCATTTACCATTGCGGATGCCACTACACTGACCGAAGCCGGTTATGTGGGTGAAGACGTAGAAAACATCATTCAGAAGCTGCTGCAGAAGTGCGATTACGATGTAGAGAAGGCCCAGCAGGGTATTGTTTACATCGATGAAATTGACAAGATTTCTCGCAAATCTGACAACCCATCCATCACCCGGGATGTTTCCGGTGAGGGTGTGCAGCAGGCGCTGCTGAAGCTGATTGAAGGCACGGTAGCGTCTGTGCCCCCGCAGGGTGGTCGAAAGCATCCTCAGCAGGAATTCCTGCAGGTGGACACCTCAAACATTCTGTTTATCTGTGGCGGTGCGTTTGCAGGCCTCGACAAGGTGATTCGCGATCGTTCGGAAAAGGGCGGCATCGGTTTCTCTGCCGAAGTGAAATCCAAAGACAGCAAGGGCAACTTCGGTGAAGTCCTGCTGGATCTGGAACCTGAAGATCTGGTGCGTTACGGCCTTATCCCCGAGTTTGTCGGTCGTCTGCCGGTCACTGCGACCCTCGAAGAGCTGGATCGCGCGGCGCTGGTGCAGATTCTGACGGAGCCCCGTAACGCGCTGACCAAGCAGTATGCCAAGCTGTTTGAAATGGAAGGCGTTGAGCTGGACTTCCGTGCCGATGCGCTGGATGCCGTAGCCTCCAAAGCGATGGAGCGCAAGACCGGGGCGCGCGGATTGCGCTCGATCATGGAGTCGGTGCTGTTGGAGACCATGTACGATATTCCGTCCATGGACAACGTGGCCAAGGTAGTCATCGACGAGGCTGTGATCAAAGGCGAATCAACTCCGTTGCTGGTTTATCAGCAGGCCGAAGCCCAGAAAGCGGCACCCGAAGAGTAACCCCTCTGCGGGCGCACTATTTGAAGACAGAGAAAGCCCCAATTTGGGGCTTTTTTTTGTGCCTGAAATTCCGTGTTGTTTTAGTTGCTATTTTTCGGTCAAAGTATATTTCTGTGCTATGAAAGGGGGAGTGTCCGGAATTTCGGGTCACTTCGACCGGTGTCGATTGTGATGAATTAAACTTATTTTGCTGCGCTGGTCGAGCTGGCCTTGTTATTCTGGGGGGCGCCCCCAATTTAGGATTCTGACTGGCGCTCAACCGGAATTCACAGTCACACTGCCCGGTGATGGATAAGTCGCCAAACTGGGGTGGTCAGAAGTCACCCCTAGGCCGAGAGGAGTTATATGGACCAGCCATCCGAGAACTTGAACGAATACCCCTTGTTACCGCTTCGCGACGTTGTGGTCTACCCCCATATGGTGATTCCGCTGTTTGTGGGTCGGGAGAAGTCCATTGATGCGCTGGAGCAGGCCATGCGCAGTGATAAGCAAGTGTTGCTGGTCGCGCAGCGACAGGCTTCGGAAGATGATCCAGGCGCCGACGATGTATATCGCGTGGGGACAGTGGCAAGTGTATTGCAGCTATTGAAGCTCCCGGATGGCACGGTAAAAGTGCTGGTAGAGGGAGGGCACCGGGTCAAGGTGGAGGAAATCGTCGAGGGCGAGGGGCACTATCGCGCTACGGTTTCGCCGCTTGAATCCGAGGAGTTGCCGGAAGCTGAAGCGGAAGCACTGGTGCGTTCCGCCATGTCGCAGTTTGAGCAATATGTCACCGTCAGCAAGAAGGTGCCCAACGAGGTAATGACTTCGCTCTCGGGCATCGACGAACCTGGTCGTCTCGCAGATACGATTGCGGCACACATGTCGTTGGATTTACCGCAGAAGCAGGAGTTGCTGGAGACCATTAGCGTCAAGCAGCGCCTGGAGCATCTGCTGGGTCTGATGGATTCGGAGATCGACCTGATTCAGGTCGAAAAGCGTATCCGCGGGCGGGTGAAAAAGCAGATGGAGAAAAGCCAGCGCGAGTATTACCTGAACGAACAGATGAAGGCGATTCAGAAAGAGTTGGGCGAAATCACTGAAGAGCCCAATGAAGTCGAAGAGCTGGAAAGAAAGATTGCAGATTCCGGCATGTCTGCGGAAGCGGAGAAAAAGACCCGCGCGGAATTGGGCAAGTTAAAAATGATGTCGCCGATGTCCGCCGAGGCATCGGTCCTGCGCAGTTATATTGACTGGATGCTCAGTGTGCCGTGGAAAAAGGCCAGTCGTGTGCGCCACGACCTGGTCAAGGCAGAGGAGATTCTTAACAAGGATCACTACGGTCTGGAAGAGGTCAAAGAGCGTATTCTCGAGTACCTCGCGGTCCAGAAACGCGTCAAGAAAGTCAAAGGCCCAATCCTCTGTCTGGTAGGGCCTCCCGGTGTGGGTAAAACCTCGCTAGGGGAATCTATCGCCCGCGCAACCAATCGCAAATATGTGCGTATGGCGCTGGGTGGCGTGCGCGATGAGGCGGAAATTCGCGGCCATCGCCGGACCTATATTGGCTCCCTTCCCGGCAAACTGGTGCAGAAAATTGCCAAGGTGGGAGTGAAGAACCCACTGTTCCTGCTTGATGAAGTGGACAAAATGGGTATGGACCACCGCGGTGATCCTGCCTCGGCACTGCTCGAGGTGCTGGATCCAGAGCAGAACAAGTCGTTCAATGACCACTATCTGGAAGTGGACTACGACCTGTCGGATGTGATGTTCGTATGTACCTCCAACTCGATGAATATTCCGGGGCCGCTGCTGGATCGGATGGAGGTCATCCGTATTCCCGGTTACACCGAGGATGAAAAGCTGAACATAGCCCAGCGCTACCTTATTCCGAAGCAGCGCAATGCGGCCGGGCTTAAAGCGGAAGAGCTGGAAGTTACCGACGAAGCCGTGCGCGATGTCGTTCGCTATTACACCCGTGAAGCAGGGGTACGCGGACTCGATCGTGAAATGGCAAAAATCTGCCGCAAAGTAGTGACAGAGCATGTGCGCAAGGGAACTACTAGCAAGGTGGTGGTTAAGTCCGAGCAATTGGAAGAATTACTTGGTGTGCGCAAGTTTGACTATGGTCGTGCGGAAGCGGAAAACAAGATTGGCCAGGTAACCGGGCTTGCATGGACCGAAGTGGGGGGGGAGTTGCTTACCATTGAAGCATCCGCCGTCGCTGGCAAGGGCCGCGTGATCAAAACCGGTTCTCTTGGCGATGTAATGCAGGAGTCCATCCAGGCTGCGCTCACTGTGGTGCGTGCGCGTGCCCAGGCGCTGGGCGTTGCGCCGGATTTCCATGAAACCCGCGATATTCATATTCACGTCCCCGAAGGCGCGACACCGAAAGATGGTCCGTCAGCGGGTATTGCCATGTGCACGGTACTCGCTTCTGTGTTGACCAATATCCCGGTGCGTGCAGACGTGGCTATGACTGGTGAAATTACCCTGCGTGGCGAAGTGCTGCGTATTGGAGGGCTCAAAGAGAAGCTGTTGGCAGCGCATCGTGGGGGTATCAAGACGGTATTGATTCCAGCGGACAATGAGCGTGACCTGAAAGATATTCCAGACAACATCCAGCAGGATCTCGTGATCAAGCCGGTGAAATGGATAGATCAGGTCTTCGAATACGCGCTGGAAAAAATGCCAAGCCCTCTCAGTGATGAAGAGTATTCAGCGCTGCAGAAGCAGGCAGAAGAGCGCTCCCAGCGCTCAATCCAGACGCACTGAGTGGCGCCAGCCTGACGGATATCTGATTCGTTGCCAGTAAAACCTGGAGGGCTTTCGGGCCCTCTTTTTGTGTGTGTTTTTTGAGCTTTTTCTGTGGCACTGGTGGTCGTATTTCATCGATATGGAGGCGATTTCTATCGATCTCGGCCTTATTTATCTGGCGCCAATCTTTTATTTGTGCCTCGGATAAAAAACCGTTGAACAGGGAGATAGAAGTCGCGTAGAGTACGCAGCCTGCGCGAGTGCAGGCTAAAAAATGAACTCGGCGGACATTGCCTGAACAGGTGTGATTTAAAAATGTCCAACTCCCCGCAAAGCCGCGTGGTTCCTTGACCCACCAACAGGCAGTTGGTATAAAACGTGGCTTGTTGCGCTGCGGGGGAGCCGCAGGCGATTAAAATTCGACTGCAAAATTGCGTGAATGCGCCTCACCAATTAGAGGCAGCAACAGACCAAACATACACACCTAGAAACCTAAACCTAGACCTAGAAAAGAACAGAGGGATATAGCGTGAATAAGTCCGAACTGATTGAAGCCATCGCCGCATCTGCCGACATTCCGAAGGCAGCTGCTGGCCGTGCTCTGGACGCCATGGTAGAAAGCATTACCGACGCACTGAAAAAAGGTGATCAGGTTGCTCTGGTTGGCTTTGGCACTTTCGCTGTCAAAGAGCGCGCTGCGCGCACTGGCCGCAACCCGCGCACCGGCGACCCCATCGAAATCGCCGCTGCAAAAATCCCGAACTTCAAAGCTGGTAAAGCTTTGAAAGACGCGGTGCAATAAGAAGCCTTGTAATAAACAATGCTTCAAAGAGGCGTATCAATTGGATGCGCCTTTTTTGTTTCTGAGTCATTGAATTTTTCATTTGGATCCACGGATTTAGGCCGGATTCAGCGAGCAAGATAAATCTTCCGGAGGCAGCCGTTTCGGTACTGTTTGCCCGGGGAGCCGCTCGTTGGAATAACAATAAACAGTGATCCAATTGTGTACAGATAAGAGTTAAATTCGGAGCTGAATATGCTTCAGTCCATGCGTGACAACCTGAAAGGAACGGCTGCCGTTATCGTTGCAGCGCTGTTCGGATTTATTATGGTTATCGGTGGAATTGATTTTTTCACCGGCGCCGGTGGTGATTCGGCCAACAAGGCGGCCGAAGTAAATGGCGAAAAAATTTCCAATCAGGATCTGCTGAGAGCGATCCAGAATCGCCGCAATATGATTGAAAGCCAGTACGGCGAAAGTGTACCCGCTGACCTGTTGACCGACGAGCAGCTCCGCGGCCCGGTACTGCAGCAGTTGGTCAGTTCTGCGGTGATGCGCCAAGCGGCTCTGAAAAGTGGCATGGTGATGAGTACTGTTGCTGTTGATAAAGAAATCGTACAGATGCCTGGTTTTCAGGTGAATGGACAGTTCGATCAGCAGATGTTCCGCGACGGACTGCGTCGCATGGGATACAGCCCTGCCGGTTTCCGTCAGCTGCTGGAGCAGGAAATGGTCATGCAGCAGTTCGCGGGCAGTATTTCTGACAGCGCGTTTGCGACCCGCACCGGTGCCGAAAAGGTGGTTGCAGTTTCCATGGAGGAGCGCGACTTCGATTACGTGACTCTTTCTGCTGCACCGCTCCTGGAGAATATCCAGGTCGCTGATGAAGAGATCCAGTCGTATTACGACGAGCACCAGCAGGACTTCCAGCGTCCCGAGCAGGTAGCCATCGAATATATCGAACTGACGCCCGAGCTGTTCGCCGGCAATATTGATATTGCTGACGAAGATGTGCGTGCCCAGTACGATCAGGAAGTGAAAAACTTTCAGGCGAACATCCGTCGTCATGCCGCACACATCCTGATCGAGGGTGATGACGAAGCGGCGCAGAAGAAAATTGCAGAAGTTCAGGGCAAGCTCAACGAAAGCGGCGATTTCGCGGCGCTGGCAAAAGAGTACTCCGATGACATCATTTCCCGCGAGGAGGGTGGTGACCTGGGCTTTACCAGTGGCGATGTGTTCCCTGAGTCATTCGAAGATGCGTTGGCGAACTTGGAGGTTGGCCAGGTTTCCGGTCCGGTGAAAACCGACGACGGTACACACTTCATCAAGTTGATTGAAGTTGCAGATGCCGAGCCGCCGACGTTTGAGGAGCGCCAGGCTGCCATTGCCGCTCGTCTGCGCAGTGCAGAGGCAGAGCGTGAATTTGTAGATGCGATAAGTCGTCTCGGCGATCTTGCCTACAACGCGCCATCGCTGGCAGAGCCGGCGGAAGAACTGGGTGTATCCGTGCAGAAATCCGCATTGTTCTCCCGTCAGGGTGGTGCAGGAATTACCGCAGATGGCAAGGTGATCGCGGCTGCCTTCTCTCCCGAGGTGATGGAGGATGGCAATACCTCTGATGTACTCAATCTCTCGGACAACCACTCGCTAGTACTCAAGGTCGTTGAGCACAAGCCCGCGGGTGTGAAACCGCTGGACGAAGTGAAAGTGGAAATCGCCGAATTGCTGAAGCGTCAAAAGGCGGGTGAGCAGCTGGCGAGTAAGGCAGAGTCCATCGAACAGCAGGCGCGCTCCGGTAAGGCCCTATCCGATGTGGCCAGCGCTGAGGGGTTGACTCTGGAAACCAGTGACAACACCCGCCGTGGCGGCTTCGGTGCACGCGCTGAGGTGGTTGACCAGGTGTTTGCAATGGGTGCACCGAAAGCCGGTGCCAAGAATCTGGCGCACTTCAAGCTGGCGAGTGGCGATGTGGTGGTTGCACAATTGCGTGCGGTACGTCCGGGCGACCTTTCTCGCCAGAGCAAGGAGCAGCGGGACGCGTTGTTGCAGCAGCTGGCTTCCATGCAGGGTGAATCTGAGTTGGCTGCAGTGCAGAAGTATCTCGCTAGCAAGGCTGATATAGAAATTTCAGGCGGCGAGTAATGAGAGTCAGGGGGTTGGCGCCCCCTGAACCCCAGGCATAAAAAAACCGGCGATATTCGCCGGTTTTTTTATGCCTGGGGTTTGGGGTTCAGCCGCTGGCAGTTGTGTCCACGAACAGTGTCAGACGCTGTCCGGGTTGCAGATAACCGTTCTTGCTGAGCTTGTTCCAGCGAACGATATCGCTGATGTCAATGCTGAACTTGCGGGCGATACGGTAGAGGGAGTCGCCGCTACGCACCTTGTAGGAAACCTTGCGGGTAGTACGGCTCTGGGTGTCGCTGTTGCTGCTATCGCTGTAGGCGACCAGAGTCTGTCCCGGGCGCAGGGTGTCACCTGCAGCCATATTGTTCCAACTGGCGAGCTCTCTCACCTTGACGTTCATGGAGCGGGCAATTCCCCAGAGGGTATCTCCCGGGCGTACGGTGTAGTTGGTTTTCTGGCCGTTTCCGGAGGATTGGCGGCGCTGAACCCGCTGGTCAATGGAGTAGGCGTACTGCGTACCGGGTCCCGATGCACTGGGGATCAACAGGGTCTGACCGGCGCGGATGCCACTGTTGCGCAGCTTGTTGGTCTGCTGTATCGCGGCAACGGTGGTTTCATAGCGTCGGGCGATCACGGAAAGGGTGTCTCCGCGCGCAACCCGATAGCGCTGCCAGGTAACCCGCTGATCGGTCGGCAGCTTGTCGAGTGCCTCGAGGAAGTGTGCGCTTTTGTCGCTCGGGATCAGCAGTCGGTGGTCGCCATCGGGGTCGGTCGCCCAGCGGCTATAGCCGGGGTTGAGCAGGTACAGCTCCTCAATTTCCACTCCGGCCAACTCCGCGGCTTGGGCCAGGTCGATCTGGCTGCCGACGTTTACGGCCGTATAGTACGGGCTGTTACCCACCTCGTGCAGCGGTACCTGGTAGTGCTCGGGAGAGGATACGATTTCAGCCAGCGCCAGCAGTTGCGGAACGTAACGGCGAGTTTCTCGCGGTAATTTGAGGTCCCAGAAGCTGGTGCCTTTGCCGTTGCGCTGATTGCGCTCGATGGCCCGTCTCACGGTGCCCTCACCGGCATTGTAGGCGGCGAGCACCAGCAGCCAGTCGCCGTCAAACTTGGCTGCCAGATAGTTGAAGTATTCTGAGGCGGCGCGGGTTGATTCAACCACATCCCGGCGCCCGTCGTACCACCAGTTTTGATTGAGGCCAAAGGAGCGGCCTGTTGCCGGTATGAACTGCCACATACCGGAAGCCTGGGCGTGCGAGTAGGCGAAGGGGTCGTAAGCGCTCTCTACAATGGGCAACAGGGCAAATTCCATTGGAATATTGGCCTGTTCCAGTTGTTCCGCGACGTGGAAGATGTAGCGGCGGGAGCGTTCGGTAACCTTGGCCATGTAGCCTTGGTTGGTGGAGAAGTAGTTGACGTATTCCCGGACTTTGGGGCGCTGCAGTTGTCTGTCGAGGGTGAACCCCTGGCGCAGTCTCTGCCATATGTCCGTTGGCGGAAGTGCAGCCTCAGAGGTGTCGAGTATGTTCTCGCTGATGCTGCGCACTTTTGCGGCTTTCGCGGTGCTGCTGTTGGGGTCGATTTGGGTAGCGGTGTCTGTAGCTTGTGGCGCGGAATCTATTTGCGCACAGGCCCCCACAGTCGCTGCGAGGATCGCAGCGGCTAATTTCTTATAAACCATTCTGGTGTCCGCAGTTTGTCGTTATCTTGTTGCTCTAAGCATGGCGGTGCCCGGTGCGGACGCCTGTCGCCTCTATATTCGAGTAATACGCTTGAGCTCAGGTTTGTAGTGGTCTGATTCTAAAGAGAGACTTTGGTTCCGGTCAATGCAACTTGCTCAAAAAGTGTCCTTCCAACGGCGTAAAGTGGCGAAAATTTCGACAGGAGTTGCATTTGTTGAGGCTCCCCGGCTGTTGACCTGAGCCCGTATCACCGGGGATTCGGTGCGCAAAAACGGGTTGGTGGCGCGCTCGATAGCGATGGTGGAGGGTAGGGTGGGGCGGTTCTCGGCGCGCATCCGGCTCGCGGATACCTGGCGTGCTTCTAGCTCCGGGTTCCCCGGTTCCGCGGCCAGCGCGAATTTCAGATTGGATAGGGTGTATTCATGGGCGCAGTAGACCCGTGTGTCCGCAGGCATGTTGGCGAGCCGGGTAAGGGACTGGAACATTTGCTCGGGAGTGCCCTCGAACAGGCGGCCACAACCCGCGGCAAACAGGGTGTCCCCACAGAACAGATGCCGCCCTTCATCGGTGTGCAGTACCAGTGCGATATGGTCGAGAGTGTGTCCTGGTACCGCCAGTACATCCCACTGGTGATCCATCAGGGACAGCTGGTCGCCATCGGTCAGCGGGTGGGTAACCTGAGCAATGGTCGCCGGTCCATAAACCGGGCAGTGATACGCTTGAACCAGGGCTGGAACGCCACCGGTATGGTCCGGATGATGGTGCGTCAGCAGAATTCCCGCCAGTTTGTTGTTTCCCAGAGCCTTGAATACCGGCTCTGCATCGCCCGGGTCGACTACCCAGTGTTGATCTTCGGACTGAAGATGCCAGATATAGTTGTCATTGAACGCCGGAATCGGGCGGATTGTGATCATTGGCGGTCCCCGCTAACCTAGGTGTGTTTCCCGAGATGCTTGATAGAGGCAGTTCCGGCAACGTTAACACATGTCGGCAGACACAGGCCGACTGTTGATTCAGCAAAGTGCAGTCGTAGCGGCACGGTGTTGGGCGTCTGGGAGCAATGTAAAAAATCCGACGATTATCCAACAGTTAAAGGAGTGGCAGATGGGGTGGAGTTCGGATCGAAAAACCCTGTTTTCGCGTAGGGATAGTGTGCTCCCACCGCTGGCGGAGTCCTGTCCAGATTTGAGTGCATGGTTTCAGTCGGGGCTGGGGCAGGAAATCCTGACCCAGCAGTTGGCGCTTGCCCAGCCGTTGGTAGAGGGGTTGTTCGGTTATCACCTGATGCAGGCCAGCGTGGCGAAGCAGGTGGATTTCGCGGCGTGCAGCAGGATCAATCACCGGTTCCGTTTGAGTCCTTGCGAGGGTGGTGGTGGCGCGGCGCTGGTAGAGTTCGAGCAGCTGCCGCTGCCCTCGGAGTCTATCGATGTGGTAATCCTGCATCATCTGCTGGATTTCTCACCCCATCCCCATCAGGTGCTGCGGGAGGCAGCGCGGGTGATGATACCCGGCGGTCATATGGTGTTGATCGGATTTAATCCCTTTTCATTGCTGGGTCTTTCGCGGATTTTTCGTTCTTCCAGTCCCTATCAGCGTGGTAATCAGTTGCGTGCGGCACGGATTGAAGACTGGATGAACCTGCTCGATCTACAGGCTGGACCTGTGGAACGCGGCTTCTTTCGTCTGCCACTACAGCAGCCTGACTTGCTGGCCAGAACGGTGTGGATGGAGAGGATGGGGAGCCGCTGCCACTTGCCGTGGGGTGGGTTTTACATCATAGTCGCGCGCAAAGAAGTCGCTCGAATGCGCACCATCAAAATTGACTGGCGCGGGGAGAAAAAGCCTGCCTTGCGGGCCGTACCCAGCAGTCCTCGGGTTGCCGCCAGAGATCGTCACCAAAAGCGTTAGCCGCGAATATGCGGCTGCGCAGACCAGAATTTGAGTTCGGCCATGGGCCGAACAGCGAGTCCAACAAAAAGAGCCCGGTTTGAAACACGTTACCATATATACCGATGGCGCCTGCCGTGGAAATCCCGGCCCGGGAGGGTGGGGCGCACTGCTGATGAGTGGCACTGCCGAAAAAGAACTGTACGGAGGGGAAGCCCTCACCACCAATAATCGTATGGAGCTCCTGGCCGCGATCAAGGCGCTGAGTGCGCTTAACCAGCGCTGCGAGGTAGATTTGCACACTGATTCCCAGTATGTGCGCCAGGGTATCACCGGCTGGATCAATAACTGGAAGCGTAACGGCTGGAAAACGGCAAACAAAAAACCAGTGAAAAATGCCGACCTATGGCAGGAACTGGATGCCGCGATCGGCCATCACGAGGTGCGCTGGCATTGGGTTAAGGGCCATGCCGGTGATCCGGGAAACGAACGTGCGGACGCGCTTGCGAACCGCGGAATTGATCAGCTGGGGGGATAATCACATGCGTCAGATCGTTCTGGATACCGAAACAACGGGCCTGGATCCCAAGTCCGGTCACCGGATTATCGAAATTGGCTGCGTAGAGCTGGTCAATCGCAAGCTCACCGGGCGCCACTACCATCAGTACATCAACCCCGAGCGTCAGGTGGACGACGGGGCCATCGAAGTGCACGGTATTACCAACGAATTTCTCGTCGACAAGCCGGTCTTTGCCCAGATTGCCGATGAATTCATGGCGTTTTGTGACGGCGCAGAGCTGGTGATACACAATGCGCCGTTCGACGTTGGGTTTATCAATGCTGAGCTAAAGCGTCTGGGTAATCCCCGCTGGCAGAGTGTGGCTGCGCACTGCGGTGTGCTGGATACACTGGCGCTGGCGCGGGAGAAGCACCCGGGGCAGAAAAACAACCTGGACGCGTTGTGTAAGCGCTATTTTGTCGACAACTCACAGCGGGACCTGCACGGGGCACTGCTCGATGCCGAAATCCTCGCCGATGTTTATCTGATAATGACCGGCGGCCAGACGGATCTGGCGCTGGCTGGGGCGGACAATGGCGGTGACCAGAAGGAAGATAAGCAAACACAGCAATTGGATGCCGGTGCGATTCGTCGCTTGAGTGCGGATAGGGCGCCGCTTGCCGTGGTGCGCGCGAATGCAGAAGAGCTGGGGGCGCACGAGCAGTTTCTCGGGTTGTTGGAAAAGTCCGCGGGCAAGCATTTCTGGTGATCCGCGCCAGGAAAAAACCACATAAAGACAAAAGGGGCCATTGGCCCCTTTTGTCTTTATGTGGTCTGTGATCTCACTCTAGAGCGCATAAACCACACACACCAATGCAACTATCGTCAGTACTACGGTGTAGGGTGCGGCCATCATTACCATGCGACCGTAGGATAGGCGAATCAGCGGTGCCAGTGCGGACGTCAATAGAAACAGAAACGCCGCCTGTCCATTGGGGGTCGCTACGCTCGGCAGATTGGTGCCGGTGTTGATTGCGACGGCCAGTTTATCGAAGTGTTCGCGGGTGATGTCGCCTGCGGTTAGTGCTGTCTTGACTTCATTGATGTACACGGTGGCAACGAACACATTGTCACTGATCATGGAAAGAATGCCGTTAGCCAGGAACAGCATGCCCGGTTGCTGTTCCGGTTCCAGGCTCAGTACGAAATGGGTAACGGGTTCAAACAGGTGTTGCTCGTGAATCACGGCAACAATGGCAAAAAATACCACCAGCAGCGCAGTAAATGGCAGTGCCTCTTCGAAGGCGTGACCGATACGCGCTTCCTGGATCACGCCGTTGAAAGCGGTCAGCAGGACAATGACCATAAGGCCAATGATGCCCACTTCCGCCACGTGAAAGGCGAGTGACAGCACCAGAATCACGGCCACGATTCCCTGAATCCAGAGCTCTACAACATCCCGCTGGGTGCGTTTCTGTTCCTGTTCACTGGCAAAGTTTGCCAGTACTTCGCGGACGGCAGTGGGCAATTGTGCTCCGTAACCGAACATTTTTGCTTTCTCCAGCAATATGCAGGTGATCAGTCCGGCGGCAAAGGCGGGCATGGTCACAGGGGCCATATTGATAAAGAAATGCGCGAAGTCCCAGCCAGCCTTTTCCGCAATCAGCAGGTTTTGTGGCTCTCCCACCAGGGTGCAGACCCCCCCGAGTGCTGTGCCCACGGCGCCGTGCATGATGAGGCTGCGCAGGAATGCGCGAAACTGGTCGAGATCTGAGCGGTGGTATTCGACCACTTCATCATCGTGGGAGTGATCGTGATCCTGCTGCGCCTGGCGATTGGAGGCGACCTTGTGGTACACCGCGTAAAAGCCTACGGCCACACTGATCAAGACCGCGGTTACGGTCAATGCGTCGAGAAATGCCGAGAGAACCGCAGATACACCACAGAAAAGCAGCGATAGCGTTGTTTTTGAGCGCACACTAATCAGCAGTTTGGTAAACACATATAGCAGCAGGCTCTTCATGAAGTAGATGCCGGCAACCATGAACATCAACAGCAGGATGACCTGAATATTGTCGGTGACTTCACGAAACACAGAGTCACTGCTGGTCATGCCCAGCAGGACCGCCTCAATGGCCAGCAACCCGCCCGGCTGTAGTGGGTAGCACTTCAGTGCCATCGCCAGGGTGAAGATGAACTCTCCGATCAGCACCCAACCGGTAATGAACGGGGAGGTGGTGTGCAGCAGAATTGGATTGATAATCAGAAATACGGCAATGGTCAGCTTGTACCAGTCCGGTGCCTCGCCGAGAAAATTATCGCTGAAGGCGCGGCTCAGTCCACCGCCAGCCCGGGGCATCGAGTCATTGAGAGCGTTCATTTTTTTAACAACTTCCTTAGATCTCTGTGAACCCGTCCCGATACTGCTGGGAGGTCGATCGAAAACCTACCCACTTCCGAAGGAAAATTCAATTGGTTTTACCAGTTCGATGGGTTGAGGAAGCGTTTTGTCGATTGTTCGGTGGAAATTGAAGGTTTAAAGGTGGACTCTTGTACGGTTTGGTATAAATTGCCCTGTAATCAGGGGGCCGACGCTATGCCATAGGGCAGGTGCCGTCGGGATCGGAAGTTCAATTTGTGAAAATTGTGTCGTGTCTGGTAGCGCGGAGCCTCTCCATCCGCCCGGGCCGGTAAAACTATAAAGACAATTGCAGTGGTGCTGGCAATGAGTGAATTGCGCGAAATCAACCTGACATCCATCAGTCTGGTCAAGGAAGAATTGGTCGCGAGTATTGAGGGAGCCACCGGCTACCTGGACCAGTTCGCCGCTGATCATCGCAACAAACAGTCACTGGAGCAGTGTATCCAGGCGCTGCGCCAAGTCTCCGGAGTGCTGCAAATGGTGCAGCTGAATGCGGCGGAATTACTGGCTCAGGAAATGCTCACCGCGATGACGGATCTGTTACAGGACCGCCAACAATCGCCTATGGAATTGCTAGAAGGCGTGGGTGCCGCCTTCTATGTGCTGACTCGTTATCTGGATTTCGTTCAGAACCGTGGCACTGCTCGCCCGGAACTTTTGGTGCCCTATATCAATAACCTTCGTCTTGCCCGTGCCCAGGCCCCGGTGCCGGAAAGCCACTTCCTTCGCTGTCGGCTCGATGCCACGGTACCGGGAGTCGTGTCGTCTGCGGTTATGTCGGAGGATCTCAAAAGCTTCGTTTGCCGTTTCCGTCATATGTACCAGGTGGGGTTGCTGGCGCTGCTGAAGGGTAAACCGCGGGCGCCGGCCTATACCATGATGGCGCGGGCAATTCAGCGTATCGCCAGTGTTTGTGCCGGTCGCCCAAATGGCAAGTTGTGGTCCGTTGCCGGCGCTGCCATCGGCGCAATGGCCAGCCGCGAGATGCTGGTCAACCGCCAGCGGGTAATGGTTTTCAGTATGCTGGATCGTCGCTTGCGTAATATCTGCCGCGATGGCGACGCGGCGCTGGATCAGCCTGCTCCCCCGGTATTGGTGAAAGAGTGCCTTTACTGGTTGGCTTTGGCCGGCCCATCCGGGCAGGGCGAAAAGCTGTTGCAGGTTTTTGGGGTGCGTCCGCTTTCTTACCGTGAGCCTGAGCTCGAGCGCGATCGCTCTAGCCTCGGCGGACCCGGTGCCACTGCCATTGCGGCAGTGGCCAATGCGCTGGATGAAGAGCTCTCCGGGGTGCGTCGTATGCTCGATGATGCCGAAGTCATTGGTGTCAGTGGTTTGGGCGAAGAGGGTGGCCTGGTAGAAACCCTGCGCCGAGTTGCAAATACCCTGATTCTGCTCAATTTCCGCCGTATTGGCGAGAATCTGAACGGTTCTCTGAGCGCCTACCAGACTTGTGCCGCGGCCGGTGGTCGCGCTGCAGACAATGCACTGCAGCAGCTGACCAACCAGATTCTTGCTGTCGACAGTACCATTCGCGCGCTGCGCCAGACCGCGACCATCGAGCTGGATGAATCCGGCCACGCCGACATTGTGCTGGAGCGCAGCCAGCTGGCAGAGGCGGAACTCGCGGTGTTGAAGGAGGCTGAAGCCGGGCTTTCATTGATCAAGCGCGCACTGGCCGCCTATGCGGATTCAGGGTTTGACCACGGTCATATCCGTAATGTTTCCACCACGTTGAACAGTGTGCGCGGTGGTCTGGTCGTGCTGAGTCTCAGCCGCGCGGCGGCCGTGATGGAGCGCTTGGTGGATTTCGTTGATGCCGTGATTGACCAGAAAACCGTCGCACCGGCGGTGGAGCAGTCGCTGGAAATCTTCGCGGACGCGATCATCAGCCTTGAGTACTATCTGGGTGAGGTGAAAATGCATCGCCAGGCGGACATGAAATCCCTGGATCTCGCGGTAGAGAGCCTGGAAGCCCTGGGTTATCCCGTCGAGGTTGCCTGAGGTCGCTCCTTGGTGCAGTCTTGGGGGCGCTTCTCCGGGAGCGGCTCAAGGTTCGCAATACATGGTCTGTAAATTAGTCCTATGACAGATTTCACTCCCGCCGCACGGGTGCTGCCGCAGCCGCTGTTCCACTGGCATATCGTCGTATCGCATGGCGAAATTCTGTGCACCAGCGAGGGGCCACTCCACCAGGCCCTGCCGCTCTGGCAAGCTGGAGCGTGTGATGCCCAGTTGGCCAGCCATTATCTGGGTGAGTGGGCGGGCAAGCCCTGCGGTGTTCACCATTTGCCAATTCGCGTTGATCTTCCCGGGTGCGAGTGGCGCGGCCTGCGCAGTCTGCTCGGGGTGGTGGACGAGCCGCTGTTTTATCTCATCGGTCGCGCCATGCAGGTGGTCAACTGGGATCTTGATCACCAGTATTGCGGACGCTGTGGATTGCACACCGAATACCATCCGCAGGATCGCGCGCGGGTCTGTAATTCCTGTAATCTCGCGGTATATCCGCGTATTTCTCCCTGTGTCATTATGCTGGTCACCCGGGGTGACGAATGCCTGCTGGCGCGCCACACCCATCACCGCCATTCCCTGTATACCGCGCTGGCCGGTTTTATCGAACCGGGGGAAAATGCCGAGCAGGCAGTGGCCCGCGAGGTGCATGAGGAGGTTGGGCTCGAGGTGGGCAATATCCGCTATGTGGGCACCCAGTCGTGGCCATTCCCCGGCCAATTAATGATCGGGTATCTGGCGGAAGCTTACGGCGGTATCCTGACTCCAGATCGGGAAGAAATCATGGAAGCTCGCTGGTTTCATCGCGGCCAGGTTCCCGAGGCGATACCGCCGGCGGAAACCCTGTCTGGTCAACTGATAAGAACATTCATCGGGATGGAGTGAGCGCAGAGCCAGGTCGCGCCCACTCAAATCTGAGGCCATAAAAATGTATATCGCCATTACCTTTGTTATTGCATTTATCGCGTTGCTGCTGGTGTTCTGGGGCGGCAAGGTCCTGCTAAAAGGCAACTGGCTGCTGGGGTTTCTCCGCGGCACTGTTGGTTTGCTATTTTTGGCCGGGGCGTTGCTGATCGTTCTGGTTGGACTGGATGTCTATAGCTACCGCAATCTGGCCAATGAACACAGTGTGGGTACTGTGTCTTTTGAGCGCCTCGGTGATCAGCATTTCATGGTCAAGTTTGCCGACGAAGATGGAATCTCCCAGGAGTTTGAACTCTACGGCGACCAGTGGCAGCTGGACGCGCGGATGCTGAAGTGGAAAGGCGCGCTGGCGCGCTGGGGCATCGAACCGGCCTATCGCCTGGACCGCATTAGTGGCCGCTACCTGACGCTGCAGGACGAGCGCAGCAAGGAGCGTTCGGTTCACGCACTGGACGAGAGCGAGCACGGCGTGGACGTGTGGAGCCTACTGCGGCGCATGGACAACAGTATGGCGCTGGTGGATGCCGTTTACGGCAGCGCAACCTTCCTGCCAATGCAGGATGGCGCGGTATATGAAGTGCGCATCAGCCACACCGGACTGCTTGCGCGCCCGCTGAATCAGCAGGCTGAGTCGGCACTGAATGAATGGCGTTAGTTCGCCGGTAAGTACAAAAATATCCATCAGAATTTGGGGGTTGAGTGGAATTTCTCAGTGAGTACGGATTGTTTCTGGCCAAGGTGGTCACCATCGTGGTGGCTCTGCTGGTTGTGCTCGGCATTATTGTGGCCAACCGGGCCCACCATCGAGACCGTCAGCCCGGACATATCGCTGTGAGTCGGCTAAATGACCGCTATGACGATATGAAAGAAACCCTGCTCGAAGCGGTGATGGACGACGCCGATTACAACCACCGCCGAAAGCAGCAGGAAAAAGACAAGAAGGCCGAGGCAAAGGCGCAGGCAAAAAAACGCAAGGCAGAACTGAAAGCCGAGGCCAAGGCGGGCAAGAAAAAGCACGGCGAAACCGCGGGTAGCGATTCGCGCGAAGTCAAGGTGCCCGATCAGGCCGAGGCGGATGCCGAAGCCGGCGCTGAAAACCAGGGCGCTGAGCTAATTTCTACGGACGAAAGCGATACCCGTAAAAGACTGTTTGTGGTGCATTTTGATGGCGATATAAAGGCCAGTGCGCTCACCAATCTGCGCGAGGAAATTACCGCAATTCTGCAGGTGGCGGAGCCCAAGGATGAGGTGGTGGTGTGCCTTGAAAGTCCTGGCGGTATGGTGGCGAACTATGGCCTCGCCGCGAGCCAGTTGGCGCGAGTGCGCAGTGCCGGTGTGCAACTGACTGTTGTGGTAGACAAGGTGGCGGCCAGCGGCGGCTATATGATGGCCTGTGTGGCGGACCGTATTCTTGCCGCGCCATTTGCCATGCTCGGCTCCATTGGCGTAGTCGCGCAGCTGCCGAATTTCCATCGCCTGCTGCAGCGGAATGATGTGGATTTCGAACTGTTTACCGCTGGTGAGTACAAGCGCACCGTAACGATGTTTGGTGAGAACACCCCGGAAGGAAAAGAAAAATTCCAAAGCGATCTCGATGAGATCCACACGCTGTTCCAGCACTTCGTGTCCGAGTATCGCCCACAGCTGGATGTTGCGAAGGTAGCTACGGGAGAAGTTTGGTTTGGTCAGCGCGCACTGGACCTGGCGCTGGTGGACGAGCTCAAAACGTCAGACGAATATCTCACGTCGCGTGCGCGCAATGCGGACCTGTATCAGGTGGAATACAAGGAGCGGCAAAATATCGCCAAGAAAATTGGCTTTGCTGCCCAGTCCGGGATCGAGGGTGCCCTCGCGCGGCTGTTTTCCCGTCTCGCGGCCTGGCGTCACCAGGCCCAGTAGGGCGCATTTGAGCAATGACAATAACGTGTCAAGGAAGCGCTATGGCTGACAATACCTTTCGCGCAATGTGGGTGGAGGAAGTGGCCGCGGGAAAATACGATCAGGCGATCGTTGTTCGGCCAATGCAGGATTTGCCGGCAAACCCGGTGACAATAGCGGTGTCCCATTCATCGCTGAATTACAAGGACGCACTGTCGGCCTTTGGCAACCGCGCGGTTACCCGCGAATACCCCCACACACCCGGTATCGACGCCGCCGGTAGCGTAATTGCGGACGCCAGTGGCACTTTCACTCCGGGCCAGAAAGTGCTGGTGACCGGTTACGATCTGGGTATGAACACAGCCGGTGGCTTGGCGGAGCGCATTGCGGTGCCAGCGGAATGGGTCACACCACTGCCGGAGGGGCTCACGCTGCGGGAGGCGATGGTGCTCGGTACTGCCGGAATGACCGCCGCCCTGTGTGTGGAAAAATTACTCGAAGCGGGGGCCAAACCGGAAGATGGAGAGGTGCTCGTTACCGGGGCCACCGGTGGTGTGGGCTCAATTACCGTAGCTCTGCTGGCCAAACTTGGATTTCGCGTTGCGGCGGTGACCGGCAAACTCGAGTCGGCGGAGTTTCTCACCGGGCTCGGGGCCTGGAAGGTGCTGGACCGTGAGACGCTGGCACCGTTTGCCAGCAAGGCCATCGCCAAGCCGCTGTGGGCGTGGGCCGTGGATAGCGTGGGTGGGGAAACCCTATTCAACGTCATTAAATGCCTCAAATATGGCGGCGGTGTTGCCGCCTGTGGCATGGCCTCTGGCGCCCAGTTTCAGGCCAATGTGTTCCCGTTCATTCTGCGTGGAATCAGCCTGCTGGGTGTCGACAGTGTTGAACTACCACTGCGCAAGAAAGCTGAAGTTTGGGAAAAGTTGGCGGGCCCCTGGTATATCGGTGAACAGCTGGAAAAGATTGCGGAAGATATCTCGCTTGAGCAGGCACCGGAATTCCTTGCGCGTCTGCACCGTGGGCACGGTATCGGGCGCTATGTCGTGGACATGACCAGATGATACTAATTTGGTCAGAACTGTGCGCCAGCACCCATCTTGCCGGTGTCAATGTGCCGCCGGTGCGGCTCGACTGCTAAGCTCAGCTGCTATGCTAAATGGTGAGAATAACGTGCAGACGGGACAGATTGACCTGAATCGGTTTGAAGCTGAAAAATTGTCCCTCTTATTGTCGATCTGGTAGCAAACTTTGTCGGTACATATCCCGCCCCCTTCATATACCCATCATGGTCACGATGCCGGTGCGCTGGTGCTATCCGGAGGCGGTGCCCGTGCGGCCTATCAGGTGGGTGTTTTGAAAGCACTGGCGGAACTCGCGCCAGATGCCGAACCCAATCCTTTCAAAATCATCTGTGGCACTTCCGCCGGTGCTGTTAATGCGTTGTTGCTCGCGAGCCATCCCGGTACCTTCAAGGAGGCGGTGGCACGGCTTTATGATCTGTGGATGGGGCTGACCGTCGATCGGATTTATCGCAGTAACTGGACCAGCCTGGCGGGAAATATCCTCACCATCACGCGCTCCCTGTTCACCCACGGTGTGGCACGTAAAAAGGCGCTGGCGTTATTGGATAACGATCCGCTGCGGGAGCTGGTGAACGAGGTGATTCCCTTTGCCAATATTCAGCGCAATATTGATGAGGGCCGACTGCGGGCGGTTAGTGTTAACGCCATGTCCTACCACCAGGGTGAGTCCGTCAGCTTTTTCCAGGGCAGTGATGAGCTGAAAGAGTGGCGTCGCTTCCGCCGCTGTGGCGAACGGACCCGGCTAACGGTGGATCACCTGATGGCATCGGCGGCAATTCCCACCCTGTTTCCGGCGGTGAAACTCGGGGACGATTATTTCGGCGATGGCGCAGTGCGTCAGCTGGCGCCGATCAGCCCGGCATTGCACCTGGGCGCGAGCCGCGTATTTGTGGTCGGTGTATCCGACAATCGTTCTCCAGTGCACTGGGGCAAGCGGCGCAAGGTGGCGAAGCACTCGCCATCGCTGGCGCAGATTGGCGGTCAGCTCTTTAACGCCGCATTTATCGACAGTCTCGAAGGGGATCTTGAACATCTGGAACGGGTCAATCTATTACTGGAATCCGTCGACCAGAAGGCGCTGGCAGAGCTGGCGCCCTTACGCGCAGTGGAATCGGCGGTGATCGAACCGAGCCAGAGTCTGGACCGGATTGCCGGGCGCAAGGTGCGTTTCCTGCCGCCCGCGCTGCGCTGGTTGTTTCGCTCCACCGGTGCCACGACGTCCGGTGGCGGGGCGTCTGCGGCGAGTTACTTGCTGTTTGAGAAACCCTATATCGACGAATTGATGGAGTTGGGTTACCAGGACGCAATGTGGGAGCGCGACAAATTAAGCGAGTTCCTGCGCCCGCGCACACAACTGGTGGAAACTCAGCCGAAAAATATTTTTGGAATCCGGGTCAAACCCGCTACGGAAGCAAGCAATGGCAATTCTCCTTCCTGAACGTACGTTTTTAGCGCGACTGATTTCTGTGCGCGCTCTCGGATTGGGCCTGTCGCTGACACTGGCGGCCTGTGGCAGCCAGAGTAAGCTTGAGGGCGACACCGTCTTGCGTCAGCAGAGCCAGAGCGAGTATCGGCAGCTGTTGGAAGAGGCCTACCAACTGAGTTTTACCCTGGATTTTGATCGGCTGCGCCGTGCCTACGTGGCATCACCGGAATACAATCCCTACGGCGGCGTAAAGCTGGCGGGTTTGCCGGAGGCCTACAGCGCCGTCGAGCAGGCGGAATTTGATACTTGCCTGCGCAACGTGGACAAGGTGCTCGACTACAACTATATGAGCTTGGAAGCCCATATGATCGGTGTGGTTTGCAGTGGCCAGGCCGGGGATTTTGACCGCGAAGACCTGCATCGCTACATGGTGGAGGGCCTGATGACCTCCATCGAAAACAGTGGCGATGGCAAAACCCAGGCCAGCGCGTTCCAGACCATCAGTACGTCCGAATTGCGCGGCTTCGTTCGTCTCAAGGGGCTACAAGTACTCGATCAATCCATCGTGTACGACAAGCAGGGCATCTACGACAAGATGCAGGTACGCGATCCGGAGTCCGGTGAAGAGTATCCGCTGTTTTTCAACGTGAGCCAGCAGTTCGCAAGTGGCGGGGAAGAGGAGGAGTGAGACTCCTCCAGATGCTGCGAAGGTTTATCGTTACATCAAAAACTGGGCGAGTTTTTCCCACTCGAAGCGGCGCGTCTGGCGATCGCTGAACAGTATTTCCACCCGCGAATCCTCCCACTTGATCACCCGGCCGTAGCCCAGTTTCTGGTGGCGTACGCTCTCTCCCAGTTGCGGTTTTCGCTGCGCGGCACGGGGCGCGTTGATATCCGGGTTGTAATCGCACGCGGCTAGATAACGCAGTGCCAGCCGGGTAATGGGAATCTGGGTGGTAATATTGTCCGGCCTTTCCCGCAGTACATCCCCCAACAGGTTGCTGAGTGACAGGTGCATCTCGTCCAGGAACAGTGAAGGTTTCTGGTCCGGATCCACACTGGTGGTTTTCTGTTGTCCACTGTCTGCAGTGACTTCCGGTGTCAGCAGATAGAGCTGCTTTTTCGCACGTGTCATCGCTACGTACATCAGGCGACGTTCACTCTCGGTGGAAGCCGGTGTAGAGAAATCCCGCTGCGGCTGGTACGGCATGTTGTGTACTGTGAGTGAGGGAATGATGACCTGGTCCCACTCCAGCCCCTTGGCCTGATGCATGGTGGTAATCTGGATGGCATCCGCAGGGGCTTCATCACTCCGGTTGTCGGCACTCTGGTGCTGTTGCTGCAGCTGCTGCAGGTGCGCCAGAGTTTCCTTTGGTGGCAGTCGCAGTTGATCGAGGTATTGGCAGAACGCCAGTATCGTCTGTTGTTTTTCTTCCGCCTGCTGACGGTTGAACGCGTCTTCACCGATTCCACCCAGGTAGTCCAGTTCACCCAGTTGCCGGCGCACCAGTTCGCCGCCCTGGCCGCGCCATTTTTCCATCTGCTGTAACAGTTCTGCCCGCTGCCGCAGTCGTTTGCTCTGGGGTTGGCTCAGGGACTCCGGAATAAGCTTGAGCAGTTTTTTGCCCCAGTCCTTTTCGTACTGGCCTAGCTTGTCGCACAGCGGCTCCAGCGTTGCGCGGGGAATGCGGATATGTGGAGTGGTGAGCCATTCATAGAGACCCTGGCTGCGCCGCTTGGGCGGCTGCTCGGCAAAGCGCCCGGCAGCGATGTTCAGGCTCCAGAACAGTGGTCGCAGTTCTCTTCTCGACAATACCGTGTTGCGGTTGCCGGAACGGTAGGGGATGTTGTTGGCCAGTAGTGCCAGTTCGAGTGGGGCGGCCATTGACCAGAGTCGTACCAGTACGGCGATTTCCCGCAGCGACTTTCCCTGTTGCCGGCAACGGCGCACGTGTTCCACCAGCCACTTGCCTTCGTTTGCGGTGGCCACCTGATGCAGCTGGGTGTCCGCGTGGGGGTTGCCGGATACACAGAAAATATCCGCGCGCTCGCGGTTGTTGTGAATGAAATGATTGGCGGCGAGCGACAGGCTGTGGCCATAGCGAAATGTGTGGCTCAGCTGGTACACATTGGATGGCGGGAAGTCACCGTCGAAATAACGCAGCAGATACTCGGGGCGCGAGCCGCGCCATTCGTAAATGGTCTGGTCCGGGTCGCCGATGGCAATCACGTTGCCGGATTTGCCGTAAATCGTGCGCAGCAGGAAATGCTGGATTTCGTTGATGTCCTGATATTCGTCGACCAGGATGTCCTGGTAAAAACTGCCATACTCTTCGGCAATTTCCGGTTGCAAGCTGAAAATGATGGCGGGATCGTAAATCAGGTCGGCATAGGTGACTGCACTCTGCTTGCGTCGCCAGTCTTCAAAGTGGCGGAACACCTTGAGGAAATACATGTACTCGTCGCCGAGCTTGAGCTGCTGGAATGCGCTCAGATCACCGGAGAGTATGGTTTTGGCGTAATCGATAAAAAATTCCGCGGCCTCGGTTTCAGATTGCTTGCGCGCGCGAATATCCTCGAGTTCCGCAGGTGGGGCGCAGACCTCAATGGATTTCCAGATTTGCAGCTGTATTACGGATTGCGGCAGCGGGGTGAGATTGGCCGGAGAAATATGCCGGCGGGCGATCATGCGCTGGTAGAGCCGGTAGCCGAGGCTGTGGAAGGTCTGGACCGCGGGAATAGGGTGCTGGCCGCGAAGTTTTTGCAGACGATTGTGGAAGTCGTCGCGCGCACTGCGGTTGTACATCAGTACCAGCATGCGTTGGGGGTCCGAACCCGCCTGCAATCGATTCTGGATGTAATGCAGAAGTGCGGTGGTTTTTCCGGAGCCGGCGACCGCGATGATTTTTGCATGACCACCGGGGTGATTGGCTATGGCTCGCTGCTCTTCCGTGAGGTTGGGTTCTTCGCCTGACATGGAAACTCTGCACTACTGGAAAAATACTGGATATATTGCCAGTATGTGCCGCGGGGGTACAGCAGTTATGTGGCGGCTTCGGCAGGGGGTGGCTGTTCGCTGTCTTTTTGCAAGGCGAGCTCTGCGATGTAGGACGACAGGAAGATCCTTCCCGTGAGGTGTTCCAGTAGCTTGGAACGGCTAAGGCGGTCGAGGACCGGGCCTTTTACCTCCGAAAGATGCAGGTGGATGTCGCGACTCTTCAGATCCTTGTTGATCTGCTGAAGTCGCTCCAGCGCTGTGCCGTCGATACGGCTCACGGAGGAGAGGATGAGTATCAGGTGACGTGTATCCGGATGTCTTTTCAGCTCGCTCAGCAGCCGGTCTTCCACCGCGCTGATGTTGCTGAAAAACAGGCTCTCGTCGATACGCAGGAACAGCAGCTCCTTCTGCGTCTCTACGTCGTGGCGCAACACGTTGCGAAAATGTTCGGTACCCGGCACCCGCCCGACCACGGCGATATGTGGCCGACTGCTGCGCCAGATCAATGTGGCAAAAGAGAGGCCGATGCCGAGCGCAATCCCTACCTCTACGCCGAATAGTAATACGCCCAGGAAGGTGAACAGCATGGCCAGACCGTCGGTGCGGTCGTAGCGCCAATTGTGGATGAAGCCGGCGAAGTCAAACAGCCCGGCGGCGGCAACGATGATAATGGCTGCCAGCACCGTTAGTGGCAGTTCGCTGAATACGCCGGTGAAAAACAGCAGTATCGGGATCATGAGCAGCGCGGAGAGCACGCCCGCCAGCGGGGATGCCGCACCGGCCTCGGCATTGACTGCCGTGCGCGAGAAGCTGCCGGCCACCGGAAGGCCACCGGAGAAGGCACTGGCGATATTGGCAGCCCCGAGCCCCAGCAGCTCGCCATCGGCATTCAGGCGTTCCCCTCTGCGCGTGGCGAGCGCCTGTGCGATGGACAGGCTTTCGACAAAGCCGAGTAACGAAATAATCAGCGCCGGCAGCATCAGGCGATAGATCATGTTCCAGTTAAAGTCGGGGACAGTGATCTCCGGCAGGCCTGCGGGGATGTCACCCACGATATCCAGTTTGTCTGCCAGCCCCAGCTGGTGCACCAGCGCGATCGCGCAGAGCACCAGAAACATCGGCATCAGTCTCGCCCCCAGTCGCGCGATCTGCTTTGGCGCACCGAGGCGGAACAGCAGCATGGGCAGCCAGATCCTGCTGGCGACGAGCAATGCGGCGGTGACAACGCCAAACAGCATGGTGGGCAGGTGTGCCTCGGGCAAATGCTGGATCACGTGCAGTAATTTGATGGATGCGGTGTCGCCATCCGCCTTGATCCCGAGGAGGGCGGGGAGCTGGCCGACAATGATCAGCGCGGCGGCGCCGGAAACAAAGCCGCTGATCACTGGATGGCTGAGCAGGTTGGAAAGGGTGCCGAGCTTGAGTAGCCCCATAACAAACAGAAACAGGCCACTCAGCAGGGTGAGTATGATGGCTGCGGACACATATTCCGCGCTGCCCACTGCAGCATGAGATGACAGCGCAGAAAGTGTCATCAGCGACAATACCGCTGCGGGGCCGACGGACATGGCGCTGCTGCTGCCAAAGATGGCGTAGGCGATCAGGGGGAGCAGGCTGGCGTACAGGCCGATGTGTGGCGGGAGGCCTGCGAGCAGGGCATAGGCGAGCCCCTGGGGAACCAGC
Source organism: Microbulbifer sp. (assembly GCF_036563125.1). Classification (GTDB taxonomy): domain Bacteria; phylum Pseudomonadota; class Gammaproteobacteria; order Pseudomonadales; family Cellvibrionaceae; genus Microbulbifer. Next base: position 5,785 of record NZ_DATCMV010000135.1, on the reverse strand, counting down.
AACATGCCGGATACCAGGGCGGCGGTAAGATCGGCGGGCAGGTTCTGGCGGCGATAATTTTTCAGCCAGTTGGGTATGAGTTTGTTTACCCGCATCGCAGCGTCATTGGAAACCGGAGGCAATAGGATTCCAACAGGATAGCCGCTGGCGCCCACAGGGCGCCAGCGCAGTTACAGGATGGCCGTCCTCAACGAATCAGGCTTTGCGCTTTTCAAGCAAGTGAAAAACCCACATGCCGCCAATCATGGACAGGGCAAACACGATCGCACCGGACTTTAGCGCGCCCGCAGCAACGATACCGGGGCCCGGGCAGAAGCCCGCCAGTCCCCAGCCAATGCCGAACGCCAGGCTGCCGAGAATCAGGCGGCGGTCAATATCCCGTTTGGCAGGTAGCTGAATTGGCGTGCCGAGCACCGAAGTCGCGCGTTTCTTGGCGACGGTAAACAGCGGTAATCCCACAGCGATGGCGCCGCCCATCACCAGTGCCAGGGAGGGGTCCCAGGCGCCGAACAGGTCGAGAAAGCCCAGAACCTTTTCCGGGTTGGCCATGCCCGAAAGCAGCAATCCAAAACTGAAAATCAGGCCGGCAATAAAAGCAGAAATCGAGTACTTGCTCATGGATCAGGCTCCCAGCAGGTGGCGGATGACGTACACGGTGGCGAAGCCGCCGCCCATAAATGTCAGTGTGGCGGCGAGAGAGCGCGGTGACAGGCGCGACAGGCCGCAGACACCGTGACCGCTGGTGCAGCCGGCCGCGTAGCGGGTGCCAACGCCCACCATTAGCCCGGCAGCGACCAGCATTGGCGTACTCGCGTGAATTTCGATACTGGGCAGGGCGTGGAACAGACCCCAGATTGCCGGTCCTGCCAGCAAACCCAGAGTGAATGCCAGTCGCCAGCCGCGGTCGCCCTTGGTCCAGTCAAAAAGGCCTCCGAGGATCCCGGAGATCCCAGCAATTCTGCCATTCATAAGAATCAGCCAGGCGCTTGCCAGGCCGATAAGCACACCACCACCGAGGGCGGTAAAGGGGGTAAAAGCATTCCAGTCGATCGTCATGGTGGCAGCTTACTCCGCGCAATAAAGTTGATAGAGCGTTTGTAACAGAGTTAGAACCTTCGGGTCAGCTACCCGATAGTAGACCCGTTTGCCCTCCTTGCGGGTGGCCACAAGTCCCTCCCGGCGGAGTACGCCCAGCTGTTGCGACAGGCTGGGTTGGCGAATATCCAGTCGCTCCTCCAGGTCGCTGACGCACAACTCTTCCTGGCCAAGCAGGCAAAGCAGCAGCAGTCGATCCGGGTTTCCCAGTGAGCGCAGCATTAGGGAAGCGCCACCGGCAGAAGCGCGCATCTTGTCGAGGCTGATGTCGGTTGTCTCGGGCATGGACTGATCCGTGGGTCTATCACTCTGTGTGAAAATAATATATTGAAAGATATAATATCAGCAAGTATATTGTTTGCAGATCTAATGCCTACGGGAAGTTTTCCATGAGCCAGACCAAAGTTTTCCCTCAAGTTCAGCCGTTTCTGGATGAGATGACAGAAACCTGGAGCTACGTTGTCTACGACCGTGAAGGTGGCAGTGCCGCCGTAATCGACCCTGTGCTGGATTTCGATCAGGCTTCCGGGCGCACGTCCACGGGCGGTGCGGAAAAAATCGTCGCCTTTGTGCGGGAAAAAGACCTCACGGTCGAGTGGGTACTTGAAACCCACGCCCACGCGGATCATCTGTCGGCGGCACCGTTCATACGCGAGCAGCTGGGTGGCAAGATCGCCATTGGTGACCACATTACCCAGGTCCAGGGTATCTTCCGCAGTGTGTTCAACCTGGAAAAAGAATTCCTGGTGGATGGTTCCCAGTTCGATCACCTGTTTTCGGAAGAAGAGACATTCAATATTGGTGATCTCGAAGGTCGCGTTATCTATGTACCCGGACACACGCCCGCGGATATGGCGTGGCTGATCGGTGATGCCTTGTTTGTGGGCGATACCCTGTTTCTGCCGGATGTGGGCAGTGCGCGCTGCGACTTCCCCGGCGGTGATGCCCGTTCCCTCTACCGTTCCGTACGCAGGCTGTTGGAGCTGCCGGAAGAGACCCGCATGTTCATGTGTCACGACTACCCGCCAAATGGCAGTCGTCCGCACCTGTGCGAGACCACGGTCGGTGAGCAGAAGCGCAGCAACATCCACCTGAAAGATGACATCAGCGAAGATCAGTTCGTAAAAATGCGTACCGAACGCGATGCGACGCTGGCGATGCCGCGCCTGATTATCCCCTCAATTCAGGTCAACATCCGTGCGGGCCAGATGCCGCCTGCCGAAGACAACGGCACCGTGTATCTGAAAGTGCCGGTCAATAAGCTTTGAACCCCTGATCAACTAGGTGTGAGGTGAGTATGGAATTCAAAATACTGGATCCGCAGGTAAGTGTTTCGGAAGAACTGGCGCCCGGGGCAATTCAAGCGCTGGCCGATGCTGGAGTGGAAGTGCTGGTTTGCAATCGCCCGGAGCATGAATCGGAAAATCTCGCGACGTTTGAAGAGCTTGCGTCCGCTGCTGCTGAGGCCGGCATGGCGTTTTCTGCGATACCGTTTTCCCGCGGTCAGATGCAGCCCGCCCACAGTCAGGCATTTGCCGAACTGCTGGATAGCGGCAAGCGCATTCACGCCTTCTGTCGTACCGGTAATCGCTCCTGCAACCTGTGGGCAGCGTCTCGCTGTGTTCAGGGCGCAGACAAGGGCGAATTGCAGGCAGCGGCGCAGCAGGCTGGTTACGATATTTCCGGTGTACTTGTGACCTATTGATCGAAAAGCGGTGGTAAACAGACGTGGCGACTAGACAGCGGGTGATGACAGGCAATGCAGGCGTAACGCTGGGAGGGCTGATACGTCGGTATCTTCCCATCTCATCATGGCTTCCATCCTACACCGGGGGGGCCCTGCGGCGGGACCTACTGGCCGCTGTGGTAGTTACGGTAATGCTGATTCCGCAGTCGCTCGCCTATGCGTTGCTCGCGGGCCTGCCCGCAGAGGTCGGTCTGTATGCGAGCATTGCACCGCTGATTGCCTACGCCGTATTTGGCAGTAGTCGGACGCTGTCGGTGGGTCCGGTGGCCGTCGCCTCGCTGATGAGCGCGGCGGCACTGGGACAGGTTGCTGCACAGGGCACTGAGGACTATCTGCTGGCAGCCGCAGTGCTGGCACTGCTATCCGGTGGTTTTCTCGCGCTGCTCGGTGTTTTGCGCCTCGGTTTTCTCGCCAACTTCCTGTCGCATCCGGTTATTTCCGGCTTTATCACGGCTTCCGGAATTCTGATTGCTTTCAGTCAGCTCAAGCACCTGCTGGGTATCTCCGCCAGTGGCGAGAGCCTGCCGGAGCTGATGCATGGAATGACGCAAAATCTGGCGAGCTGGAATCCGATCACCCTCGCGCTCGGTACGGCGGTGGTGTTGTTCCTGGTGTGGGCACGTTCCGGTGCGGTGAAACTGTTGCAGCGATTTTCCCTGCCGAAGGACACCGCCTCTCTTATCGTGAAGGCCGCCCCGGTTGTGGGGGTGCTGGCGACCATCGTGCTGGCTTCGGGTCTCGACCTGGAAGGGAAGGGCGTGCAACTGGTCGGTGCTATTCCCAGTGGCCTGCCGCAGTTGCAGTGGCCACACTTCAGCTGGTCTCTGGTGGAGCAGCTGGCATTGCCGGCAGTGATGATCTCGGTCATTGGCTACGTCGAATCCGTATCCGTGGGTAAGACGCTGGGGGCCAAGCGCCGCCAGAAAATCGATATGAACCAGGAATTGATTGGTCTCGGTAGTGCCAACCTCGCTTCGGGTATCTCCGGTGGATTTCCGGTGACCGGCGGATTCTCTCGCTCCGTGGTCAACTTTGATGCCGGCGCGGAAACACAGCTGGCGAGTGTATTCACTGCCATTGGTATCGCGCTTGCGGCCATGTTCCTGACGCCGTTTCTCTACTACCTGCCGAAGGCGACACTGGCGGCGACAATTATCGTTGCGGTGCTCTCGCTGGTGGATTTTTCCATCCTGAAGAAAACCTGGCGTTACTCGCCGAGCGATTTCTTTGCGGTGCTGGTAACCATCGTCGTCACCCTGTTGTTCGGGGTGGAGATCGGAGTGACCTGTGGGGTACTGGCGTCGATCGTATTGTTCCTCTACCGCACCTCCAAACCGCACATTGCCGAGGTCGGGCTGGTGGAGGGAACCGAACACTTCCGCAACGTCGAGCGCCATCAGGTTTTGACGATGCCGCAGATTCTGAGCATTCGGGTAGACGAGAGCCTGATGTTCTCCAACGCCGCGTTCCTGGAAGAGCGTATATATCGCGATGTGGCGGCCACGCCGGAGTTGCGTCACGTGATTCTGATGTGCAGTGCCATCAATGAGATCGACTGGAGTGCGCTGGAGACGCTGGAGTCCATTAACGAGCAGCTGAAAGAAGCCGGGATCTGTCTACATCTTTCCGAAGTGAAAGGACCGGTGATGGATGCGCTGCAGCGCTGTGGCTTCCTTGAGGAAATTTCCGGAAAGATTTTCTTTACCCAGTACCAGGCGTTTACGGAATTGCGGGAAAACTTTTCCGGCTGCGCCCATTCCTGATCCCACCGCTGTTACCGGATTGGTAGCGGCGGTGAAGCCAGCAAAACAGGAAGTCAGGAAAACAGGTAGGGGAACAACGCCTTGAGCTCATCCTCAGTCAGCGATTCCACCCGCAATATATTGTTGTGGGGGATGCTTTCCGGATCCGGGTAATTTTTAAGGCCGCGCTCCAGGCTTGCTTCCCGCAACAGGTGCAGGATGGGGTAGGGAGCGCGGTTGGTCAGGTTTTCTGCATCTTCGGGATTGGTGCCCGCGAACTGGTAGTGAGGGTGGAAGCTGGCAATCTGGTAAACCCCCTCGTACCCCTGGCGTTGCAACAGCCATTCGGCATCGTCGAGAAAGTAGTTGTAGTCGTGAAAATCCCGCAGCTGCGTGGGCAGAATCAGCAGGGTGGTTTCCACTTCTTCTTCGCTGCAACGATCCAGTACCTGGAACTCCTGCAGCAGTTCTTCCAGCAATACTTCATTGCTCTTGTCACCGGCGGCATCGCTCACTACGTAGCGGATTTGCCCCGCACGCAGCGGTTTGCGGGCGAAGGGGCACAGGTTGAGCCCCACCACCACATCCTGCAGCCATTTCTCGACCTGGGCGATTACCGGATCAGAATCTGTCATTGCAACACCGCCCGCGGGATTACCACATCAGGTCGTCGGGGATTTCGTAGCCCGCGTAGGGGTCGTCTTCGTCCACCGGCGTGGCTTTCTCCGGTGGCTGCACCACCATCTGCGGATTACGCTCGGCGATCTTGTCGGCGATTACCCGCGGCACCAGCTCGAAGTGTTCACCCTCGCCAACAATGACCAGACGCCCGGCAATCAGGTGGTCCTGCACGGCGGCGGAGACGTAGAGTTTTTTCACTTTCTTGTCGAAGGTGAAGTGGTAGGCGATATCGCTCTGGCCGTTGGCACCCTTGGGCTGTTTGTTGCGCTCGATCAGCTGTTTGATCTGGGCGGCAATGGCTTTCTGCTGTGCCGCCGCCTCACGCTGAGCATTCAGCTCGCGGTCGCGGGCGATCTTTGCGGCGCGGGCCTGTTCGGCGGCGAGCTTGGTTTCATCCACCTGCACATCGCCTGACTTCTTGGCCACTTTATTCTGCTTGCGCTTTTCCTTGCTGATCTGCTTGGCTTTCTTGCCATCTACCAGGCCTGCTTTCAGCAGTTGGTCCTGTAGTGATGCCATG